>JAIMKT010000025.1:481-7886 GCA_020692245.1 Microcoleus sp. GA_180221_E-2-1-MAG-45_12 | reverse complement strand
TACACTGACGATTTTGGGTTTAATCTGTGCGCCTTTACCCGTCTTGGGGCAAGCCCTACTTCCCTACACTGTGCAGGTAAATGTCCGAGATTTGGAAGAGCAGGGACTCAAGCTAGCTCAGGATGCCGTGCGGCTGATTCGTTTTGGCAGAACAGAGTTGGCTCTATCAAGAGCTTTGATGGCGAGTCAGTTGGCTCCCAGACGCTATCAGACTTGGTTGATTTTGGGGACTTTGTACGCTCAAGAAAGAAAGTTCGATGAGGCGATCGAGGCTCTCCAACAAGCAAGGAGTTTAGCCAGCGAAGAAGCATCTATTTATTTTGCCTTGGGTTCGGCTCGATTCCAAAAAACAGATTACCAAGGGGCGATCGAGGATCTGCAAGCAGGATTGCGTCTCCGCCCAGAAACTACGGATGCTTGGTTTGATCTAGGTAATGCTCACCTGATGTTGAAACAATACTCAGAAGCAAAAATTGCCTTCAATCGAGCCTTAGCTATTGAAAAAGACTTCTGGCCGGCGTTGACTAATATTGGCTTAGTGTTGTTTGAAGAAGGTGATGTGCGGGGGGCGATCGACAAGTGGCAGGCTTCTCTGGTCATTGATCCCCAAGTTGCTGAACCCCAGATTGCGATCGCCGTCGCCAACTTTAGCCTAGGAGATCGAGAAACAGCCCTCGCCCAAGGACTAGCAGCCCTACGCTCCGATATCCGCTATGCAGATATTGAATTTCTCCGTCAAAACCTCTGGGGAGAAAGATTAATTGCCGTCAGCCAGAGTTTCTTGGCTCTGCCCCAAGTCCAAACAGCAATTACCGAAATTCAGCGTCAACCTGTAACAGTTATTTCCCCTTAGTAGTATATTTGTACTGTGAGGAATAAATTACTTGTTGATTTACTTGATTAATTGCAGGGCTAATTATCCAAAATCAAGTTTAAACAAGTTCAAATAAGCTCAAAATCAAGTTTACAATCAAGCTCAAAATTTAAGGTGGGCATTGCCCACCCTACGGGTATTAATTAATTTTGGGGTTAATCCCTGAGCTAATCTTGAGGTTAATCCGGGAGGAGCGCCATAATCTGGTCAACAAAAAACTGGTGATCAACCACAGGCTTGGAAATGTAACCATCCGCCCCACTCTGTTTCAGGAAACTCTCTCGATCGCCCTCCATTGCGTGCGCCGTCACCAAAATAATGGGTAAAGTGGCAGTCTGGGGATCCGCCTTCAGCATTTGCGTAATCTTGATCCCATCTACCGCCTTACCTTGATAAACACTATGGGAAAGAGACACATCCATGAGAATAATATCTGCCTGCTTAGCTTGGGCAATTTGCATTACCTCTTCCACATTTTCGGTATGCTTTACTGCCAAGCCCCCCCGTTTCACCAGAATCTTAGAAAAGACACGGGCATTAATGGGATCATCTTCAACAAGTAAAACGGTTTTCATAAACTGAATATTTAGGATTTTGGAGGATTTGGGGATGAGGATAGGGATGAAAAAACTGATAAAAAGACTATGAAAAAAATATTTCTAACTTACTACCTAACTAAATCATTACTAAATCAATACTAAACCACAGATCAATTACTGCCTTGATTTAGCTCCACTCACTATTAATTTTGTCAGTTAGTAAGATAATACATCAGACAATACATCATTAAATATCCTATCTGCAACGGTCAAACTCATGGCGAAACAACTCGATCTACTCAACTCTGGTAACATCATTCCTACTCCTATTCATGGGGAGATGCAACGGTCTTATCTGGAATATGCCATGAGCGTCATTGTGGGGCGGGCTTTGCCAGATGTCCGGGATGGCTTGAAGCCTGTTCACCGCCGGATTCTCTACGCGATGCACGAGTTGGGATTGACTCCCGATCGACCCTACCGCAAATGTGCCAGAGTTGTGGGAGACGTGTTAGGGAAATATCACCCCCACGGCGATCAGGCGGTTTATGATGCCCTCGTCAGATTAGTCCAAGATTTTTCGAGCCGTTATCCCCTCCTGGGCGGGCATGGCAACTTCGGCAGTGTGGATAATGATCCTCCGGCGGCCATGCGTTATACGGAAACCCGGTTAGCTCCCATTGCCCACGAAGCCCTGTTACAGGAAATTGGCGAAGCCACGGTGGGTTTTATTGGCAACTTTGATAACTCCCAACAGGAGCCAGTGGTTTTACCCGCCCAGTTACCGATTCTGCTCCTCAATGGTTGTGCCGGGATTGCGGTAGGTATGGCGACGAATATTCCGCCCCACAATTTGGGAGAAATCGTTGATGGTCTTATTGCCTTGATCGATCGACCAGACCTGCCCGACAGTCAACTTTGGCAAATAATTCCAGCCCCAGATTTTCCCACGGGGGGCGCAATTACCGATGTTACAGGGATTCGAGATGCCTACAGCACAGGCAAAGGCAGTATTCCAGTGCAGGGAATTACTAGCATTGAGACGATCGAAGGCAGCCGGGGCAAGCGTCGCAGAGAGGCGATTATTGTTACGGAACTACCCTACCAAGTCAACAAGGCGGGATGGATCGAGAAGGTAGCAGAATTAGTTAACGCTGGGAAAATTGATGGGATTGCTGACCTACGGGATGAGAGCGATCGTGAAGGAATGCGGGTGGTCATCGAACTGAAGCGGGATACGGATCCCCAGAAAGTCCTGCGGGATCTCCACCGCCAGACAGCCCTCGCTACCAACTTTGGGGTGATCATGCTTGCCTTAGTCAATGGGCAACCCCGCCAACTCACCCTCCGGCAAACCTTAACTGAGTTCCTGAGTTTCCGGGAAGATACCCTCCGCCGTCAATATCGCCATGAGCTAGAGCAGGCAGAACGAAGATTACACCTCGTAGAAGGATTACTCACCGCCTTGGGAGAACTAGATACGGTGATTGAGATTCTCCGCAACGCCCCCGATGGTAGTACTGCAAAATTGACCCTAGAAAGTAGATTGGGGTTGAGCGATCGCCAAGCCGAAGCCATTCTCTCTATGCCTCTCCGCCGTCTCACGGGAATGGAAAGACAAAATCTCCAGCAAGAATTTCAGGAAGTCAGCGATCGCATCACCCACCTCCGCAGGTTATTAGATCAACGCTATGAACTCCTGAAAGCTCTCAAAAAAGATCTCCGCAGTCTCAAAAAGAAATTTGCCGATCCCCGCCGGACTCGCCTCCCCGCCCTAGCAAACCCATCTATATCTGCCTCTAACCCTGAATCTTCCCCCACCGGAAAGATCATTAATCCGGCAGCTACGTCAACAGCCCCGATCGAGGAAAATCTTTTATTTACCGACCCGGTTCCCAATACTACGAAACCTACCAAAGCTGCTAGAACTGCCAAGGTTAAGGATGCTAACCAAATTTCTCTAGAGCCGGAGTCAACCACCCCAGCCGCTGTTGTGCTCGAATTTACTCACCAAGGATATGTCCAACGGCAAAAAAGTAGCTTTAAGTCTTCCCCTCCATCCCTAGAAGCCATCACCCCGAAGGCTAGAGAAGGGATAGTAATTAAATCCCAGCCCACCCATACCTTGGCAACTTTGATTTTGATTACTGCACTGGGGAAAGCCTACGGGATCAAGGTGCAAGATATTCCCCCGGCGGCTGGATTACAGTCTGGAAAGTCCTTAAATAGTCTATTACCCAAGGCGGCTCAAAGTCATGGGGATGAGGTGATTAATCAATTTCTTCTGCCCGAAACTCCGAAATTAGATGAATTAATTTTGTTGACCCAGCAGGGTTTTCTGAAACGTTTACCCCTAGAGGTGCTTCAGGAATTGACGGGTAGGGGCTTGGTGTTGCTCAAACTCAAGGAAGGCGATCGACTCCAGTTTGTCCGCCCGATTATTTCTACGGCTGAGGTAAGTACAAATCCTTCTAATCTGATCGTCGCAACTAGTAGTGGCAGATTGTTACGGTGGGAAGTGAGCGATCGACACCTGCCTATCACTGGACGCAGTACCCAAGGGTTACTCATTACCAAGTTTAGACCACGAGAAAGCCTCGTAGGTTTAGTTGCCCTGACTCCCCAAGAGCAAATTATCCTCGTCACCAAATCTGGCTATAGCAAAAGATTACCCATTAGTTTAATGCGCTTGGTAGGCAAAGGAGAATTGGGAACGCAAGGGATCCAGTTCCCGAACAAACAAGATACCCTCGCTGGGATTGCCACGACTCAAACCCCCATCGCCCTGAGAACTTCCCTCGATCGACTCCTCTGGATTACCCCAGAGCAAATAACTGTCACCGGAAAAGACGGGGCGGGCGATCGACTAGCTGCCCTCTCGGAGCAGGAAGAAATTCTAGAGTTGCTGGATTAAGAGAGGAATCTTGTTTAGATAGAAGTTTAGTCGTGGTGCAAGGTGGGTATGACCCACCCTATTGGACTCAGGAATAGTTCCTTAATGCCTAGTTGCCATTTGTGGTTGTCTACTGGTAGTTGTTAGCAGCTTTGAGGACATGGTAGGCAATGAGTAATTGAGTTAGAGCAAGGGGATAGCTCTGGAGAATTTCCCCGGTGGTGCCGACTAATTTACCCACCTGAGAAGTACCATCTAGACTACAGAAAGAACCCAGATGAGGCACTTCTTGACACAATAGATGCTCAAGGGAAGTCACCTGTTCTTGGGTAGCGTTGCCATCAATTTCTAGGACATCTACGGGTTTGCCCATATCTCGATCGAGCCCCAGACGCACGGCAGAGTTGGGGTCTGCGGATAACAGGTCTGCTAGTTCAGGATGGGGAATGGTGGGTCGGAGGACAAGGCGGACATTGAGATGGGAATTATCCCCTGTAGGATTAGCAGTCTCAGGAGCCGAGGGGTAAAAACTTACTACAATATCTGAAGAAGCCCGCTGGGGACGAATAAAAGCTTCAGAGTCAGATTCCCGTTGTTTTAACTGTTCGAGGACATCAGCTTCGTTGTAGCCCCGTTTCATGGTGTCTCGCTTGATTTTCCAGTTGTAGCGGAGTTCTTCTGGGGGAGCGAGGTATACTTTGACATCAAAACAATCTTGGGAGCCTCTAGTGGCAAAACCCAACAGTCCTTCGACAATTACAAACTGGGCGGGTTTGATATATTCTGGAGCCTGAAATGTCCCATGACTATGACTATAAATGGGCTTAAGAATGGGCTGTCCCGATCGCAACAAAGACAAGTGCTGCTGAATAATATCTAGATAATTACAATCTGGATGGAGAGCCGAAATCCCAATATCTTTCCGTTGTTGGCGATCGTATTTGTGGTAATCATCAGTACAAATCACCGTCACATTTTCTGCCCCCAAGACTTGGGCAATTCCCTTGGTTAGAGTAGTCTTTCCAGCTGCACTATCCCCAACAATTCCTAGCATCACCCGACGTTGACTCATGATTTTTCCCCTAACTAAAACTAATACTTCTTATACTCCTAGCTTAGTGCAGAAGTAAATAGTATAGAAAAATACCAGATATTCCTTACTAAAAGTTTAGAAACCCAGATAAAGTTGGGCAGGAATTCTAGAAGGAACTCTGAGCATACTTCTCTAGTCAAAAGGAGTCAGATTAGTCTAGGGTTTACAAAAAATAGTGTTACCTCTGTTACCTCTGGTCTTAGTAGGGTTAGAGTGTTGTTTAATCTACCTATAAAGCCTGTAGGTAAGTCCTAGTAATCTATTGGAATTAGCTTAACTTAGCTAAAATTGCCTGAATTTGGCTGACTCTGACTGAATTTAGCCTAGAGCAGCTGAGATTGATTTAACTTAGAACATGGATAATTGTGAGGAGATTCGATATGCGTGATGTATTTACCCCAGAAACTTTAGATATAGAGTTAGGAAATGTTCAAGATGATCAACAATTAAATTTACAAACAAAATTACAAGCAAATTGGCAGATAAAACCACAAGAACCCCAGAAGTTTCAGAAATTGCAAAAACCACAAAAACTGCAAGGATTGCAAAGATTTCTGCCCCTAGCCCTAGGGATTCTCAGTCTTGGTTTTGTTGATCCCGTGATGGCTCAAGAGCGGATGTTAAGAACTTTAAGTGTTAGTGGACGGGGAGTAGAGACGATCGCAGCTACCATCGCCAGAGTAGATTTGGGAGTGGAGTTTCAGGGCAAAAATGCCAACGAAGTCCAACAGGAAGTAGCAAGTCGATCGAACGCTGTGGTAAATGTCTTGCGCGCTCAGAATGTGGAAAATTTGCAAACTAGAGGGATTCGTCTAGAACCTGTCTATAACTACGCCAACGATCGACAGGAGTTGATTGGCTATCGAGGCACAAACACGCTCAGTTTCCGAGTTGCTCCCGATCGAGCCGGGCTGATTGTCGATGGGGCTGTCCAAGCGGGAGCGACCAGAATTGAAGGGATTAACTTCACTGCTAGTGATGCTGCGATCAACCAAGCCCAACAACAGGCTCTCCGTCTCGCCACCCAAGATGCCCAAAAGCAAGCAGATACAGTTCTAAGTTCTCTAAACCTCACCCGCCAAGAAATTGTTAATATTCAAGTGAATGGAGCTTCCCCACCTCCCCCTATCTTTCTCCGGGTTGCCCAAGATAGCAGATTTGAGGGTGCGCCTACTCCTGTAATTCCCGGTGAACAAAGAGTAGAGGCTTCAGTAACTTTGACTATTAGTTATTAAAACCATTAGCTATTACTTTAGCTGTTAAAACTGGGAATCCCCAGCAGATGCAAACAGAGACAAATAGGCTAAATCTAAAGCAAATCTAGAGTAGATTGTCAAATGCTCTACAAGTTGCTAGCGACATCATGGTATAAGTTACTTAGCATTACAGTTAATGATTCTTTAAAATCCATGAAAATACTGGCTCTTGTTCCGGGCGGAATTGGCGACCAAGTGCTGTTCTTTCCTACCCTTGACGATCTGAAGCGCAATTATCCAGAAGCAGCGATCGATGTCATTGTTGAACCCCGCTCTATGGGGGCTTATCGTATTTGTCAGTCGGTATCTGAAGTAATCAAATTTGATTATAAATCTCGCAATGGGATGGCTGATTTTGGCAACCTGTTGGGGATCATTCGCGATCGAGAATACGATGTGGTGTTGAGCTTAGGTCGGCGGTGGACGATCGGCTTTCTGTTGTGGATGAGTGGGATTCCCCAGCGCATTGGTTACGAGGCTAATGCCGGAAAGAACTTTTTCACTGATTCCGTTCCCCTGCACCAAGACCAGTATGCAGCAGCGATGTACCATGATTTGCTAAAAGGCTTGGGGATCAATTCCCCCTGTCCTGCCATTACTGCCACTATTCCCAAAGCAGATATGGATTGGGCGACAACCAAACAAAAAGCCCTAGGAATTACCAAAGGTTATGTGGCGATCCATGGTGGCTCTAGTCGTTTAGCCCAAGCCCAAGGTATCAACAAAATTTATCCTGTGCAGCAATGGCAG
>JAIMKT010000025.1:248-390 GCA_020692245.1 Microcoleus sp. GA_180221_E-2-1-MAG-45_12 | reverse complement strand
TGCAGTCTTCGGCAGATATCAAAGTGGTGGCTCCCGGTAATATTGGGCAACTGGCGGCGATCGTGGCAGGAGCGAAGTTAATGCTGTGTACAGATAGTGCGCCCATGCATGTCTCTGTAGCCGTGGGAACTTTTACCATTGC
>JAIMKT010000025.1:0-147 GCA_020692245.1 Microcoleus sp. GA_180221_E-2-1-MAG-45_12 | reverse complement strand
AGATATTAGAACAAATTTGGCGGGGCTAAAGAACTAGTTAAAAAATTAGTTAGAGAAATTAGTTAAAGAATCAAAAATTAGTTAAAGAATTTAGTTAAAGAATTAATTTTGCATAATCTAGATCCAAATCCTACCGCCAGTCCTACC
>JAIMKT010000024.1:47940-51794 GCA_020692245.1 Microcoleus sp. GA_180221_E-2-1-MAG-45_12 | reverse complement strand
TCTAGTGATGAGTAGAGCTTGCTGATGAAACTCCAAAGCTATCTGAGGTTTACCAATAGCGCTGTACGCCACACCGATATTATTCAGGATATCAGTTTCCCCGGAGCGATTGCCCGTCTCTCTGCTGATGGGAAGAGCCTGTTGATAAAACTCCAAGGCTTTCTGGGATTTACCAATTCTGTAATGCAAAAAACCAAGACTATGCAGGGCGATAGCTTCCCCAGAACGATCATTGATATCTCTTCTAATGGAGAGATCTTGCAGAAAAAACTCCAAGGCTTTCTGGGATTCACCAATTCTGGCATACATATTGCCAATATAAGCTAGAATAATAGCCTCCTCAGAGCGATCACCCACCTGTCTCACGATGGGCAGGGCTTGCTGATAGAACTCCAAGGCTCTCTGGGGCTTACCGATCCTGTCGTACACCAAACCAATACCAGTCAGGGTGATAGCTTCTCCAGAGCGATCTCTAGTTTGCTGGGCTAGGATGAGGGCTTGCTGGAACGTTTGTAGAGCCGAAGTTGTTTCTCCCCGATTTAATTGGGCTATACCTTGCTGTAATAAATTATCTAACTGATTCCCCTGAGCTTGCCCCCAAATAGGCAGGGGTGCTACCACCAAGCTACTACTCACGGTCGCCAACCCCAAAACCACCGCCACTAGCAAAACCCTAGCTTTTCTCATCTCTTAATATGCCCTCACCTGAATAATCATCTTCTGCTGCTGCGGATCAAACATAATTTCCTCCACCACATATTGATTATCCTGAGCCACGGAGATTAATCCCTCATTTCCCTTGGTCGGCAACATCACTCTTGCCTGCCCTCGCTTCTCACCAACAATTGAAAAATCACCCCAACCAACCTCAATATTGAGACTCACCGGAGTTGCCTGAGAACCATCACCCCTAATTTCTGGAGTCCTACTAGAACGATAAACCTGCTCATAGATCACTCGTCCTAAAGTATCAAAAGGAATGACTTTCTTACTGTTACTACCAGCCATAACAATTATCTGTCGGTTTTCTTGATCCACAGAAATCTGCCCCCACTCTACCTGATTATTAACCAGCGTCACGCTGCCCGAATCCGGTATAGACAAATTTACCTCTGTTTTCCCTAAAGAAGTTGCAGAAGCTAAATTTCCTCTTTGCACACCAGAGCTTGTGTCTACTGGAACAGAAGTAGAATCTGCTGGTCTCGAACAACCCCAAGTCAACACAGTTAAACCTACCACCGCCAAACCAATCAAAACCCGTGGAGATAACTTGTGCATTCTGCAATATCCTCAAATCTTCCAATAAAAACCTAGGTAAGGGCGTAAGGCTTTGCGCCCCTGCGTTGGCGTAGCCTCCCCAGAGGAGAATCGACTTTTCACACATTCTCTAAATTACCTAAAACCTAACCCTAAGCCTATGAGTTACACTTATGTTCAATTATGACACAGAAAAATCTAAATTATGACACAGGGAAATCTTCTCTACATCTAGAATTATTTGCTATCTATTGCTTAGAGGATATTTGAACAGCATAAAAAACTTGGGAAGGACGCAAAGCCTTGCGCCCCTACTTATCCCACTCATTCCGAATTTGATGCTGAATTACTAATGGATCACCTTGGAAACTGGGTGAATTTTGCAAGGCTCCCACAAAAGACGCTAAAGTTGGTTTCTGGGTAGAATGCTTAGTCCTTAGAAAATACCTTATCGATCCCAATTTTCCAATATTAGCCCATCCACATAATCAAAATCCGTATCACATGTCACCAACACCCAACCCTGCTCTAAACACTGAGCCGCAATCCAGACATCATTCATGGGGATATATCTTCCCTTGCGTTTTAAGGCTAACCGAGTTCCTACATAAAATGTTGCAGTTTCTTGCCCCAAGGGTATAACAAGGCAGGTCGAGATAAACTCTTGATATCTTGGCAAATTGACTAAAGGACGAGTAGAATTTTCTGCCCCAAAAAGCAGTTCCCCTACCACAACCATCGGCAGAACTATTTCTGGTAGCGCCAAAACTTGCTCAACAATAGCTACATCTCCATTCAAAAACCGAATTGCCACAGAAGTATCTAGAGCCACCTTACCATTCATTTAATTCCACCTGACGGCAACTTTTCCTAATGGATTCTTGCAGTTCTTCAGCTTCCGCATCACTTAAAATTCCGGCAAATTTCGCTAGGGGATGATCGGAGTTACCTTTCGCCTGATGGAGAAACTCCAATACTGCCTGCACCAAATCGTCAGGGGCTTGGGTAATTTCTTGGATCAACTGCTCTCGATCGCTTAGGCATTGCGTAGTAATATCACTCATCTTAATAACTCCATAATTAGTCCAAATTCATTTTTAATAAAATCCTTTAGAAACTCTTGTACAATTTGTCGATACTTATTTATTCTATCCATTGATCAATAACCTCCTGATTTGAATTATAAATATCTTTAACCAACCATGAATCAAAAAGACCAAATGTCCCTGAATAAACTAGTCACCATCTTTGGGACAGAAATACCCTTCGTGCGACTAGTGAGCATCCTCAGCTTAATTGGGGTCGGTCTATTCTTCGTGGGCTGGGTATATCGCTGGGCATATTTTTCCTTCTTTAGCCTCCAAATCAACTCCCTCAACCTCTCCCCCCAATCCTTCCTATTTTCCCCCATCCAAGTTTTCTTTGGTGACACATCTCGCATCCGCCTCACTATTCTTAGCCTCATCCTCACCGCCATTGGCATTTACTTACTGGTTTGGCTGTATAACTTATTCATCACCCTAATTATCGAAA
This sequence comes from Microcoleus sp. GA_180221_E-2-1-MAG-45_12, assembly GCA_020692245.1. Classification (GTDB taxonomy): domain Bacteria; phylum Cyanobacteriota; class Cyanobacteriia; order Cyanobacteriales; family JAAUUE01; genus JAAUUE01. The sequence continues at coordinate 49,004 of JAIMKT010000024.1, read as the reverse complement.
AAGCAAAGTCCTTATATAGACAACTGAATCTCCCTCAAACCACTGCCACGTCTTCAACACAGAACAAAACTCTAGAATTTCTAATTAAAGTTTTAAGGTTTCTCAAAGTCAAAAAAATTCTCCGTAGCCTCCTCAACTTTAGCAAAACTAGAGGTAACTCCCTGCAAATTCTCCAAGGCTTACTAGAAGAAATCATCTCCGTTTCCGTGGTCATTATTGTATTTTATTGGTTAGCCCGTACCCAAGGTCTCAATGATGCCCGTCTAGATGCCAGCTCCACATCCACCCTGCCAGTAATCACCCTCATTACCAAAGAAAACCAACTCCCAATCGGCAGTAAATTGACAGATACCCTAATTACTCCTACAGTTGCTCCCACAATTGCTCCCACCACTAAAGGCTTTAGCATTATTGGCGACAGAGGAATGTTTAAGAGTATCCAAGAAAAAGAAAAAAACAATAGTGACCTCCAAAATCCCAGAGTCTTGCGCCTCCTCCTAGAACAAAACGGCTGGTTCTATCTCTTCCACGAACTACCTCCCAATCCGCCCCCCGATTGGCGCCCCCTAGTCATTGCCCTTAAAGAAAACCAAATGCTCATCCTCAGCCCTGAACCCACTCAACCAAAACCTAACTAACTTCCGTGAACAAACTTGCGGCAAGGGGATAGGATTCAGGAGTGCCAATATCGAGGAACTTGCCTTGGCTGGGATAGCCATAGATACCAGATTTTAGCCATTGGGGAAATAGGTCGGCTTCCAGGGAAATGGGGCGATCGAGGGAAATATTTGCCAACAGAGAAGCATTCAATAGATAAATCCCACCATTGATCCAACCAGCACCTTGATTGCTGCCCTTTTCCGTAAACCTTTCTACCCTGCCTTGGGATGACAACTCCACCCGCCCGTAACGAGCCGTATCTGGTACTTCTGTGAGAACCATTGAGGCGATCGACCCCCATTGTTCATGGCACTGTTGGTAGTAGTCATAAAATCCCGGTAGATCCACCCCACAAAAAGAATCCCCATTCAGCACCAAAACTTCCCTAGATTGCACCAACGGCT
>JAIMKT010000024.1:47260-47916 GCA_020692245.1 Microcoleus sp. GA_180221_E-2-1-MAG-45_12 | reverse complement strand
CAGTACCGAGGAGTTGAGTTTCTTGGGAATAGGCAAGCTGGATTTCGCCGTGGTGATTGGTGAAGCGATCGCCGAAAATATCAATAATTTGTTCCCCTAGATAGCCCACACAGAGAATCGCTCGCTGAGTTCCTGCTGCTACTAACTGATCGAGGAGGTAGGCAAGAAAAGGTCTGCCCAAAACTTCCGCTAATACCTTGGGTCGATCGCTCACCATCGATCGTAATCTTGTCCCCAAGCCCCCCGCCAAAATCATCGCCTCAACCCCAGCTAAATTTCCCACTCATCCTCCTTGATCAAGTCCAATTTCGGTAGCTCTAGGGGTGGATTGCAAAAATTATCTGCCGGATTCAGGGCTAGCTGAGGCTTAGTTGCAACGATACTAAGGATTTCTTTTGCCACCAAGTCGGGGTACTCTAGCATCGCCATGTGACCACACCGGGGAACTTCAATCACATTATTGATGCCCGATCGAAACAGATAGTGAAAACTGGCTAAGTGCTGGACGTACTTGGGTTCCATCACTTGATCATTCTGCCCTGCCAGAAAATATACAGGCTGGGACAATTGACACACCAAGGAAGGGAGTTTATGTACCTCCGCCTCCGTCGTGCAATCCAAGAGGGTTCCAAGAGCTGCCGTTGGATCAGCGCTAA
>JAIMKT010000024.1:21620-47241 GCA_020692245.1 Microcoleus sp. GA_180221_E-2-1-MAG-45_12 | reverse complement strand
CTTCCCCCAAGCCCGATCCAAGGGATGAAAAACCATCGCCCGGGCAAACAAGAAATCAATCAACGGCACATGCTTCAACCAAGCCGGACGGCGCTTGACCAGACCCTCCCCAGCACTACGGAAGCGCTCAAATTCTTCCTTGAGATAAATTCCGCCACCAGCATTGATACAAATCACGCCCTTCACTAAAGCTGGGAGTTGGGCTGCCCCCCAGAGGGCGATCGTCCCCCCCAAGGAATGCCCCACTAGCCACACCGCTCCCGTGATTTCCAAACTAGCAAGGAGAAGAGCTAAATCTTGGGCAAAGGCAGCAGGAGTGTAATCTCTGGGAATAGTTTCTGCTGTTTGGAGATGATGACCTTGGAGTTGCTGGGGACAGGTGAGGGTCGATCGAGAATCCCCAAAACCCCGCAAGTCGTAGCTCAAGCATTGGTAATGGGGAGAAAGGCGATCGATCAAAGGCTGCCAGTAGGCTCGACTGAGTAACCAGCCGTGGATAAATACCAAAACTGGAACTCCTGCTCTAGGAGGTGTCAGCTCGTAAGAATGGGGTACACCGAGAATGTTAATCCTTGCCATACTCTTAATTCTAATCTGAACTGAGTATTCAAGAATAGGAATTAGTGGCAGTTGAATGCAGATTTTTTTCCCCGGTTTGAGGAGAATTTTTTGGCTCTGCAACTTCTGGGGTAGCTTCTGGATTAACTTTGAGATCAGCTTCTGGATTAGTTTGGGCAACTATCAGAGGAGCATCGCCATCGCCAGAAATCCGGTTAATTTTTGCCCCCAACTGCCGTAACTTTCCTTCTAGGTTGTCGTAGCCTCGATCGAGGTGATGTAGTCCTTGAATAATAGTTTTCCCATCGGCAGCTAACCCCGCAATTACTAAGGCGGCAGAAGCCCGGAGATCCGTCGCCAACACAGGTGCTCCCGAAAGATGAGCTACGCCTCGAATAATGGCATTATTGCCCCGCACTCGGATATCTGCCCCCATGCGATTTAGTTCGGCAACATGACGGAGACGATTTTCAAACACGGTTTCTGTCACTACGCTATCTCCTTCGCTGACCGTGAGCAGAGTCATAAACTGGGCTTGCATATCCGTTGGAAAACCGGGATAGGGCTGGGTTTCAATATCTGTCCCCACGAGGTAGTCACTGGGGATCACCCGCAACGAGTCGGCAGTATCTTGCACTACCTGCACCCCGATCGACTGGAGTTTATTGATAGCGGCGGTTAATTGTTCAGGGATGACTGGATAAATACTAATTTCAGAGCGAGTAATGGCTCCTGCCACCAAGAAAGTTCCGGCTTCGATGCGATCAGGGATAATGGCATAATCTACCGCATGGAGTTTGGGGACACCATTAATCACAATCCGTTTGCTGCCCTCGCCGCTAATATTCGCTCCCATGGCTCGGCAGAAATTGGCTAAATCTACAACTTCTGGTTCTTGGGCAGCATTATCAATCACCGTTTCCCCATCGGCGAGAGTTGCCGCCATCATCAGGGTTTCCGTTGCCCCGACACTGGGATAATCTAGATAAATATTGCCGCCCTTGAGGCGATCGCCCTTGATGTAGGCATGGACAACCCCGTGTTCAATATGGACATTGGCTCCCAAAGCTTGCAAACCCCGGACATGAAGTTCTACAGGTCTCGCCCCGATCGCACAGCCACCGGGCAGGGGAATCTTTGCTGTTCCCAAACGGGCTAGGACAGAACCAATCACAAAAAAACTAGCGCGCAGTTGGCTAACTAGTTCGTAGGGAGCATTGGATTGATGCAATTCACTGGTGTTTAGTTCTAGCACTTCTCCCTGGCGTTGCAACTTGACACCAAAGGCAGACAAGATTTGTCCCATCCGTTCGATGTCTACCAGTTGGGGAACATTAGATAAACGACAATCCTCAGAACAGAGTAAAGCACCAGCCATAATGGCTAGGGCAGAATTTTTTGCTCCACTGATCTTTACTTGTCCACTTAGGGAATGTTTCCCATAAATTTCTAGTACGGAATTTTCTGTACCAGCATCAGGGTTAAGGTTGGTTGCACTTAGAGAGTAAGTAATCGCTTTGTCCTCCGGGGGGTAGCTAAAAGTATTAAGAGTATAAGTTGACTTTTGTTAAGTTTGGACTCAATTGTACCGGAAATCTCTATTTTGAGAAAATCTCCTGAAAATTTTTGCCCAAACTTTGAGGTCGTTCATCGATAGCTAGTTAGACTAAAATCGAGTCTAGTATTTGCTAACTCAACTATTTGTCCTATCTATTTGCCCTATTCATCACAGGTAATTCCGTAGTCTTCGTTACCGTCTGGTGGCTAATAAGGTAATTATAAAACTAACTATTAATAACAACCCAACTCCCACTACTCCGGGATAACGTTGATATAAAGTTCGCCAATTTAGGGACTGACGGCGTTGGAGGCTTTGCCATAGCTCTACTTCCTTGGCTCTTGCTTCTTGGTCATCGTAGAGGGTGCATTCTTGGGCATAGGGGCGCTGGGGGTAGTTGCAACTGTCGTCGGTGTGGTAGGTGCAAGTATCGCAGAGGTAGGTTCCTTTGGTCGATCGATGCAGGGTGATCCCCGGATGACCATAAGCCTTGAGGGGGGTACGACAGTGGGGACAAATCACCGCTTGGGAGTCAATAGGTTGGTGGCATTGGGGACAATGGGGCATGATTAGCTAAATTTTACGGCTTAAACTATCCCTACTCTATTTAATTCTCGCTGTTGACATTCTTGCTGGGAAATAATTGATAATCGAGAGATTCAAGAATTTTACTGGGGTAGGGAAATTTTTGTTGAAACTCTAATTCTACGGCTGTGAGATAATCGGCGGGAATTGCGTGCCACTGCTCTTTTGTTTGCCAATGAATGATAAAAATTACCTGATCTGGGTATTGAGCATCGAGCCACACTTCTTTATGCAAGAAACCATCACAGGCTGCAAGGGCAGGAGTCCAAATGGCAGCATCTACTTCAATAAAGAGTAATCTGTGTTCAGCCTCTACCTTGATTTTTAGCCATTCTACTACCATCTTTTTACCCCAATTAAACCCACCCACAGCAATTCTCAGTGATAGACAACTTACCCGATCGGGCATAAGTCTAACTTTATCCTCCAGCAACTTAAGCTCAATAATCACTTTTGATGCTGATTTTTTAGTATGTCTATCCTAAAACGAGAATTGCTGATCCCACCCTAAATGTCGTTATCATAATACTTTAAACTATCTTAAACTGCTTTCAATCCAACTTCCCTTTTTTTAAGCTATGTCCTCACGCCGAAATTTTTTGCAAGTTATTTTAGGTTTTGGTGCTACGTTTTTTGGTTGGTTTAGTCTTGCCAAAGCTGCCCAAGCTCTGGGGGGAAAGCTGCCCTCGATCGATCAGCCTGCCCCAGAGTTTACCCTGCCGACTAATACCGGAGAAGGCAAAGTTTCTCTGGCAGACTACCGGGGCAAGTGGTTGGTGGTGTATTTTTATCCCAAGGATTTTACCTCTGGGTGCACGATCGAAGCCCGGAGATTTCAACAAGATTTGCCCAAATACATAGCCAAAAATACGCAAATTCTAGGGATTAGTGCCGACTCTGTAAATTCCCATGCCAAATTTTGTGATGCAGAGGGCTTGAAGTTTCCCCTCCTTGCCGATGAAACAGGAGAGGTGAGCAAAGCCTACGGTTCGTGGTTGGGGATTGCTTCGGTGCGGCATACTTTTATTATTGATCCCCAAGGGTTACTCAAGGAAATTTTTCTGGGTGTCAATCCCTCGGTGCATAGTCAAGAAGTCCTCGATCGATTAACACAACTACAAGCTAATTATCTTAGCTAATTATCCCAGTTAACTATCATGGCTAACTTACCCAAAATCAAAGACATCACCACTTGGCAGCAAGCAGAATTAATCATGCAACCAGCCTTTATTCGGATTGTTGATCATATTCGGCAAAATTTAGAATCCTGTACTTGGCAAGAATCCTATGAAGAAATTCATGAGCCAGAGCCGCAATATTTACTCTCCCTCAAGCAGGAAGACCAGTTAGTTCAAGTAGATTTGTGGCAGTTATGTTATGCAGTATGTTTTCGAGATTATGTTGTAGATAATCATCACCATCCAGAACATCCAGAACATTCAAAACATCAAGAAGTAAAAATTGATCTAGAACTTATTGATCCACGTGGGGATATTGCTTGGGAAGCCCTCGATCGCAAGGCAAAGGCTCTAGTAGATAATATTTTTGTGAACCTGCCGGCAACCTCTCAGTAAATCTCTAATCAAATTTTTAATGATAACTAAATTCAGTATGATTTAGTGTTGTAGAAAACTAATGATGTCTTACTAGGTCTTAAAAATTAACCTTTTCACACTGAAGACTAACTAGCATTAGAATATAAATATTAATGATTCCTAGTTACTTTGAGGTGTGAGCAATGAAAGGTTTTTCTGAATTTTCTAAGTCTTCTAATTCTTCTAAGTCCATAGGTTTGTTGGTCTCGGCGGCGATCGTCACCCTCTGGAGTGGAACTGCCCAAGCTGCAAATCCTGATCAACTTGATCGGGTCTCTAGCGCAGTCAACAATTCTTCCGTTAATTTTTTGGTTGATTTTCCAGCAGAAGTGCATACTACCGGAGCAGAAAGTCTCGAACTTGGGGACTTTAGAAAAAGTAGTCTTACAGGTATAGCCAACACTTCCCCAGATCAGGCTCCTCTAGAAATTGGTGCGTCAGAAATTGGTGTCTCAGAAATTGGGGCGATCGCTGAATTAGAAGCTACCAACTCTAACCCTACAATTGACTCTAACTCTACAGTCAAGGCTACAGAACAGCCCTTAGAGCCAATTAATTCCTTCACTGCAATTAATTCCTCAGCTAATTCCTCAGCTAATTTCTCGATTAATCCCACTGACTCCATCAATCCAGCCAACAATCTAGACCTTTCTGCCGTGTCTACCTCCGCCGGAGACCTTGCCCCGGAACCCGCAGAATCTACCATTGCCCAAGGATTGCCTACCAGAGTGGCTCCCTTTACGCCTACTTCCTACGTGGGGATTGGGGTTAATTTGGGTTTGAGTGATGATGGTTCTGCTTTGGGTCGGGGAAGATTTTTGATCTATGGAAAATTAGGAATTACTCCAGAAATTTCCTTCAGACCAGCCGCTCTACTGGGAAATGATACTACCTTTCTCCTGCCAATCACCTACGATTTCCCCTTACAACCCGCCGATGCGATTCAACCCACTTCCTTTGTTCCTTACCTAGGTGGGGGTGCGATCGTGGCAACTGGCTCCGGGGAAAGCAATCTCGGATTTCTCCTTAGTGGTGGAGTTGACCTACCAATTTCTAGAGATTTTACTGCCACTGCTGGATTAAATGTGGGCTTCCTTCGTAGCAACACAGATTTTGGTATTCTTTTGGGAGTTGCTTACAACTTTTCTGGCTTTAGATTCTAGTAAAAGAGGACAGAGGGCGTAAAGCTTTGGACAGAGGGCGTAAAGCCTTACGCCCCTACAGATTGAAATTTATTACCACTGCACTACTTTTAGATAATTCACGCTCCTCCAAACAAATTAAGCTAATTAACTATTCACTGCTAACTGTTCACTGATAACTGCTAACTGATTTATGAATACTCTCGATGATAAGACTATTGTTAAGGAATATTTCAACTCTACGGGGTTCGATCGATGGCGGCGCATCTATGGAGAAGCCAAGGTCAGCAAAGTTCAACTAGATATTCGTACCGGACATCAACAAACCGTCGATACTGTTACAGGCTGGCTGGGGCGCGATCGTAATCTTTCCCAAATTACTTTGTGTGATGCTGGTTGTGGGGTCGGCAGTTTGAGTATTCCCCTCGCCCAAGAAGGCACACGGGTCTATGCCAGCGATATTTCCGAGAAAATGGTCGCTGAGGGCAAAGAACGAGCCTTGGCTCAACTGGGGAATAGCAATAATCCAGCCTTTGCTGTCCAAGACCTAGAAAAACTGGCAGGTTCCTACCATACGGTGATTTGTCTAGACGTGTTAATTCATTATCCCGATGCCGAAATTGGCAAAATGATTGGTCATCTCTGCTCCCTTGCTGAATCTCGGTTAATCTTGAGCTTTGCCCCCAAAACTCCTGCCCTCAGTGCCTTAAAAAAAGTCGGCAGTTTCTTCCCCGGAGCTAGCAAGGCAACCCGCGCCTATCTTCACACCGAATCCCTGATTAGAGAAATCTTGGCAAGTAATGGTTTTACAATCCAAAGAAATGCCATGACCAAAACTCAGTTCTACTTTTCTCGATTGTTAGAGGCTGTCAGAATAGCTAGAAGTAATTAAAAGTGATTAGTTAAAAATTAGGGCAAAATCTGGAGAGCTAAACATTACTGGATAGTTACTATTTATAAACCTCACAATTAACGGTAAGTCTATGAATTTGCTCAAAAAAATTGGCGCAGGCATATTTATTACTTTCGGTCTCATGATTCTTGCCCTAGCCGTTGGCGATCTAACTGATGCGGAAAAATCTAAGGAAGATAAGGATGGAGCTTTTGCGGCTTTAATTGTGTTTGGAATTCCTTCGGGGATGATCGGTGGTTCCCTGGCTTGGAATGTTATTCAGGGTGGCAAGAAACAAAGAGAAAAGTTGGCAGCACAAGAGAGCGATCGACTCCAATCAATTTTCTATCTTCTTCTTAAAAAGCATAATGGATCAATTACTCCCCTCCTGATAGCAATGGAATCTAAACTTTCCCCCGCCGATGCTAAAGTATACCTTGATCAAAAAGCTAAAGAATTTGACGCTAATTTTGAGGCTGATGATCAGGGTGGAATTATCTATCAATTTAATTTAGGTAATTTAGGCAGAAGTCTTCCTGAGGAATAGAAATACTATGTATGGGATGAATCCAGAACTCACCATGGCAGAGGTGTATCACTATCAAGCAATGATGCATGATCACCAAGATGCTCATCACGCTTTGTGTGTGCTGGCAAATCATCAGGGAAAGGTTGATAGCACTTTAATGGAGTTGTGGGAGGAAAAAGAAAATCAGCTTTTAGGGATTGATCTGGAGCGGTTTTGGCAGGTCACCCTGCGGGTAATTCGGGAAGAGTTGTGTGGTCATGAGGGATTTCGAGCCAAGATTGCTAACTATAGTAAAAGCCCAGAGAGTGCCGTTTTATTAACGGGTTTAATTACTTATTTAGTAAGCATTGTCAGCGTGCCAATTAATCCGGCGATCGCCACGATCGTGATTATTTATATTCTGAAAATCGGCTTAAATATTTTTTGCGAATATACAGATGAACTTGAGACAGATAAACCTAAGCCAGTATGATCAATCTGGGTTCGATCGAGGTCGTCCGGGCTGGTATATTCTCCTGTGGTGGCTAGTCCAAGGAATTTTATTTCCCCTGAGTTTGCATCCCTGTAATGGGTTTCGGGTCTGGCTCCTGCGTTCCTTCGGGGCGGCGATCGACCACCATGTGATTATTCGCCCCACCGCCAGATTTACCTATCCTTGGAAAATTACCATTGGTCATCATAGTTGGATCGGGGATGATGTGGTGTTCTATAGTCTCGACCAAATTACTATCGGTAATAACTGTGTGATTTCTCAAAAAAGCTATCTTTGTACTGGTAGCCATGATTTGCAAGACCGGGCTTTTGGGTTGGTGACGGCACCGATCTCGATCGAGGATGGGGTTTGGGTGGCGGCTGATTGTTTCATTGCTCCCGGAGTAGCGATCGGGACTGGGGCAGTGATTGGCGCTCGCAGTAGTGTTTTCAAAGATCAAGCACCGGGGCAGGTCTGTTGGGGAAATCCTTGCCAACCAAGATATCCGAGAAATTTAAGACCATAGAAATTCCCAGCTAGGCTCAGAAGTTATTCCCCGCAAACCAATAAAAAATGGCTCCCCATTTCTAGAGAACCAGCCAGTTAAATTTTTTACTAACTTAGGGGGCAAAATAGTCCCGGTTCAGAGAATCCGCATCAGAATCATCCTCTTGACCGTCTTCTCTCGGCGGCTTGCTAAATCGACGATTTTTAGTAAAACGACCTAGATTTTTGCGCTTACGAAATTTCCGGGCGTAGGCTTGATTACGTTGCGCCTTTTCTTTCTTTAGATTACGGCGCTTTGCCATATTAACCTCATTAGACATTACCTATAAAATTTACACACCACTTTCCGAAGCACAGAAAACAGTGCTTTTCTATAGTAGCAGTGATAGAGCAATTATTAAAAATCGAAATTACCCAATTTCTCGTCGATGCTCCCCAGAGGTAGCTTCATACCAACAGCAGTGAGCTTCCCATGCTTGGCGATGGCGTGCTTCTTGATGAAATTCGTGGGTGAGTTGGTAGAGTTGGAAAAGGGGGTGCTGGGAAGTTTGCTGGTGGGCAAAGCTGATTAGTTCTTGTTGTTGATCTTGTTGCTTGTATCGGGTCGTTTCCATGATAATTGAGGTATAACACTGGGTTGGATCTGACTATCAAAATATCATCGGTGGTGAATGCGAAAATATTTTTGTGATGGCTCAACTAGACCGTTATATCATATAGCTATCTTGGTCAAAGATTTTGCTACACAAAGATTCTGCCGTTGAAGCCTAACACTCCGCTCAAACGCTAACTATTTTAATTTTTTGGTAGAAGATTGCTTTCTGAAATTTGAGATGAGGGAAGATTGGGGAATAAATGTTATGATTTAGCTCGATCTATTTGACTTGATCTAGACATGTACATCAACCAATTTTGAACCAATTAACCTGTGAATCCCCCTGAGCATCTTTTAGTTAAACCTTCAGTTAATTCTTCTGAGATTTTGTGCCAAGAGATGCAATGCCCGATTCAGTTTGTGGTGGGTTTGTTGGGGAATAAATGGTCGATTTTGGTGCTGCGAGAATTATTTGGAGGCGATCGCCGCCCCTGTGAATTGTTGGCAGCCATCAAGGGTATTAGTACCAAAAGCCTCATGCAACGCCTGCGGGAATTGGAAGCTCACGGTTTGGTCGATCGACGCATCTATGCCGAAATCCCTCCCCATGTGGAATATTCCCTCACCCCCAAAGGACGGCAAATCAAACCAGTCCTTGCCTCTCTGCACCAATTGGGAACCCAATGGCTCGACCAAGAACCCTGCGCTTGTACTTTGACTGAAAATTTTTATGAATAGTTATGAATAGCTCTTATCAAGACTTTTTGATCCGGGATTGGCAGCCTGTCGATCGAGCCGGGGCGGCGGCGGTGATCCAACAAGTGCTGGGGGAGTATGGTCTCCAGTGGGAACCGGAGGAGGCAGATCAAGATGTGGTGGAAGTAGAGAAATATTATCAGCAGACTGGGGGTGAATTTTGGGTGGTGGTGCAAGGGACAGAGATTGTCGGCACAGCAGCCTATTACCCTGTCCCTAGGGGCGAAAAAGCGGTAGAAATTCGCAAGATGTATTTATTACCTTCCGTTCGGGGTCAAGGTTTGGGCAGTTACTTGCTAGAAGAGCTAGAAAAAGCAATTACCGCCGCAGGTTGGCAACAGATTTGGCTAGAAACCGCTACAGTCTTAGAAGGGGCAGTGTATCTCTACGAGCGCCGGGGCTACTTGCCGACTACGGGGGTAGAAACAACTCGGTGCGATCGCATTTATGTCAAATCTCTGCTGCCTTAATATTTAGAATCAATCAGGACTTACGCAAAACACTATATATCTAGTAAGGGCGTAAAGCCTTGCGCTCCCTACCAATGGTGGTTAACAGCAGAACTTGTGTAAATCCTATCAATCTTAAACCCAACTTAAATTACTTAAAACTTAAATTACTTAGAACTTAAATCATGAAAGCAATTATGGTTGTGGGTACTACCTCCCATGCCGGAAAATCCCTGATTACTACCGCCATTTGTCGCCTCCTCGCCCAGCAAGGCAAACGAGTTACACCATTCAAGGGGCAGAATATGGCTTTGAATGCCTACGTCACGGCTACGGGAGGAGAAATTGGTCATGCTCAGGCAGTGCAGGCTTGGGCAGCGAAGGTAGAGCCGAGGGTGGAAATGAATCCGATCCTCCTCAAACCCCAAGGAGATATGACTTCCCAAGTAGTGCTCAAAGGATATGTGGTGGGCAAAGTCGGGGCAGCGGATTATTATCGTACCTACTTCGATCGAGGTTGGCAGGCGATTACAGAATCTTTAGCAGCCTTGGCGGAGGATTTTGACTGGGTGGTGTGTGAAGGGGCGGGGAGTCCGGCGGAGATTAACCTCAAGCATCGAGATTTGACTAATATGCGGGTGGCTAGCCATCTAAATGCAGCAACTATTCTCGTCGTAGATATCGATCGAGGGGGAGCCTTTGCCCATGTAGTCGGCACTTTGGCACTTTTGGAACCAGAGGAAAGAGCTTTAATTAAAGGGATTGTGATTAATAAATTCCGGGGACAGCGATCGCTCCTCGATTCTGGGGTTAGTTGGCTCGAAGAATACACCGGGATTCCGGTAATGGCGGTGATTCCGTGGATGGATCAAGTCTTTCCTGCCGAAGATTCCCTAGATTTGCTAGAGCGGCGATCGGGCAGAAAACACGGAGCAGACATCTCAATTTCTGTCCTCCGTTTACCCCGGATTGCCAACTTCACCGACTTTGATCCCCTCGAATCAGAACCCAGTGTCCACCTCCAATATATTCAACCCCAAGATTCCCTCGATCACCCCGATGCCCTGATTATTCCCGGCTCCAAAACTACAATTCCTGACCTCTTGACCCTAGAGAGAACGGGCATGGCTGCTGCTATCAAAGAGTATGCCGCCGCCGGGGGGACTATCTTGGGAATTTGTGGGGGCTTGCAAATGTTGGGGACTTCGATCGCCGATCCCTACGGACTAGAAGGAAATGCCGGAACTTACCCCGGACTGGGCTTATTACCCCTGAATACCATCCTCACCCAGCAGAAAATTACCACTCGGCGCACCTGTACTTCCCGCTATCCCCAAGAAGGTTTTCCTATCACGGGCTACGAAATTCACCAAGGTACTACCACCATTAATTCCAGTACGAATTTTCGGACTAGATTTGACTCCCATCCTAGCTCTGACCCCAACTCTGAACTAGAGACAAACTCCACCAGCTACTACCCCCTCTTTGACGATCCTAGTCTGGGAATTATCCGTCATGACCTCACGGTGGGGGGAACCTATCTCCACGGGGTTTTTGACAATGGTGCATGGCGGCGGGTGTGGCTCAATCATCTCCGTAGTCGTCGGGGTCTTGGCTCTCTTCCGACAGGCATTGCCAGCTACCAAGAACAACGGGAAGTCATGCTCGATCTCTTGGCAGCGAATATTGCCCAGCATCTAGATTTGGCACCTCTCTTAGATTAATTTCTCTCAGGAACGTAATAATTTTTAACAAAATGGCGGATATCTCTACCGGGTTTGCCTAGAGAGAAAAAGCTGAGATTGAATATCTAAGGGATAATAAAGATTAGATGACTTACAAGCGAAAGACATTTAAAGTAAGTTTGAGAAAAGATTAGAGATAAAAAGCTATGGGAAATAAACTACGTTCATTGATCAAAAAATTAGGTAAATCTCTGCTGCTGCTGGGGTTAGTCCTGACCCTCACCCTGAGCCATGCCGATCGAGCCGATGCTGCTTTTAGTGGTGGTCGCATGGGGGGTGGTTCTTTTCGATCGCCCAGCCGTTCCTACTCTGCTCCCCGTACCTATGCCCCCAGAGGTGGTTATAGCGGTGGTTATGGCGGTTATGGTGGTGGCTTTGGCTTCCCGTTCCTGTTGCCCTTCTTTGGCTTTGGCGGCGGTTTCGGTGGCTTATTTTCGATCCTGATCTTCATTGCCGTGGCAAACTTTCTTGTACAAAACGTCCGTAGAATCACTGGCGGAAACGAAGAAGGCGGCTTAGGTGGAGAGATTGCTGGCGGGAATTCTAGTATTTCGGTTGCCAAAGTCCAAGTAGGCTTGTTGGCAAGTGCCAGAGATTTACAGCCAGAGCTAAATAAATTGGCGATGACCGCTGATACTTCCACTGCTGCTGGTCGATCGCAAGTTCTCCAAGAAACTACCCTCGCTCTCCTGCGCCATCCTGAATACTGGGCCTACGGGACTACCGATAGCCAAAAAACTAACCTAGTCACCGCCGAAGCTAAGTTTAATCAATTAGCCCTAGGGGAACGCAGCAAATTTAGTGCCGAGACTCTATCTAATGTTAATGCCCAAATTAGAGAAGCTGCCGCCAAACCTGCCCTAGGGACGACTGGAGAATTGGCAAACATCAATACTCCCGGTGAATATATTGTGGTGACGTTGATTGTGGGCGCTGAAGGGAAGCTAGAACTACCCAAAATTAACGGTGCTGAAGACTTGCAACAGGCTATCCGCCAAATCGGTTCTGTGGGGAGCGATCGACTCCTAGCGGTAGAAATTCTCTGGACTCCCCAGGCCACAGGAGACACTCTCACCGCCGATGATGTCATGGCAAATTACCCAGATTTCAAAATCCTCTAGGTATTCTGGAGTAGCTTGAATCCCCTCGTCCCCTTCTTAAATCCCATTTGGGGTTTATCTACTTCTTCTATACTAGGAGAGGCTGGGGATGGGGGAATTTTGTATCTCAAACTAAGTTTATGACGAGTATTCTATTCCACAGCTACGAATGATGCTACAAGAAGTTGAAAAAATTATCGATCGACCTAGCTCAATGAATGGTTAAAATTATAATCTTCACTAAAAATATTGCTAATAACTGCCAATCAAAATGTTGCCAAATTTAATAGAAACAACTAGCGTATCAAAAGAAGGGCAAATTACCATCCCCGAAACCTTGCGCCTTGCCCATCAATGGGAGCCGGGACAAGAACTAATCGCCATTGATGTCGGTGATGGGATTCTTCTAAAACCGAACAACTCCTTAACTAATTCCTTGACTGTGACGACCTTAGCTCAGGTTGCAGGTTGCTTGAGGTATGATGGTAAAGCCAAGAGCTTGGATGACATGGAAGAGGCAATCCGCCAAGGTGTAATGGAGTCATGATTGCAGTTGATACTAACATCATTATTCGTCTTCTCACCCAAGATGATGAACAACAATATATTAAAAGTTTCCAATTATTTCAAGAACAAAATATTTTTATCCCAGATACAGTGATTTTAGAAACTGAATGGGTATTACGTTTTGCTTATCACTTCAAGCGGAATGAGATTTGTAAAGCTATTAGAAATCTCTTAGGTCTGCCTAATGTTCAGCTTATAAATAAAAGCTTGATGGTTCAAGTTCTGCAATGGCATGAAAGTGGACTGGATTTTGCTGATGCCTTTCATTTAGCACAAAGTCAGAGATTTTCTGCTTTGTATACTTTTGATGATAAGTTTGTAAAAAAAGCTAAAGGGCTAACTGCGTGTGAAGTACAAGAACTTTTATAAGTATTTACCATGCTTTTGGTGTTGGTTTAGGAACATTATTCTCCGGCAACATTCCGGTTATCAAACCATCTAAGCTGAAAAGCTCTGTAAATTAAGTTTTTAGTTTTTAGCCATTATTGAATCGACATTGAATCGACAAACAGTGAAATCAATCAAGAAACCAACCAATCAAACGATCGTGAAACCAACACCTCAATCAACACCTCAATCAACATCCCTAGTAGAATCCAAACAAAATCCTCAACAGATATTCAGCCAGTTCTTTGATGCCAGCGTCAATAAGTTAATTATCTGGAGCCGCCGTTGGGGGCGCAGAGCTTGGTTAGGTTTTTTAGTAGGTGTGGCGATCGTGCTTACCTTGCTCCAGCCTAGTTATGCCCAGCTTACTCAAAATATCCAAAATTTCTCCAATTCAGAACTCCGGGGCGTTTGGATTACCAATATTGATAGTGATGTCCTTTTTGCCCAACCCCGCCTTGAAGCCGCCCTAACCCAGCTAAAACAGATGAACTTTAATGTTGTTTATCCCACGGTGTGGAATTGGGGCTATACCCTTTATCCCAGCGATGTCATGGGGAGAGTTGCCCAACAGGTTTTGGATCCAGAACCCGGTTTGCAGGGGCGGGATATTCTCCAAGAAACAATTACCAAGGGGAAACAGCTCGGCTTATCAGTCGTGCCTTGGTTTGAGTTTGGGTTTATGGCTCCGGCAGATTCGGAACTTGCCAGAATGCATCCAGAATGGTTAACCAATCGCCAAAATGGGAGCAAAATTGTTCGGGAAGGAATTCACGATCGAGTCTGGTTAAACCCTTGGCTGCCCGAAGTCCAAACATTTATCGAAGACTTAGTTACAGAAATTGTCACCCTCTACGATGTGGACGGGATTCAGTTTGATGACCATTTTGGGCTACCTGTAGAACTGGGCTATGACCAATACACGATCGACCTCTACAAAAAAGAAAACCCCGGCAAAACTCCCCCCGGCAATGCCCGTGATCCAGAATGGGTCAGATGGCGCGCCAACAAAATCACGGAATTTTATGGACGACTCTACCGGAAAATTAAATCCCTGAAGCCCAACTGCACCGTGAGCCTCTCCCCCAATCCCTACCAGTTTGCCTACGATAGCTACCTCACAGACTGGAAAACTTGGGAAGAAAAGGGCTGGATTGATGAGCTTTTGGTGCAGGTTTATCGGGAGAATATGAATACTTTCATGCGGGAGCTTGACCAGCCAGAGCTACGGGCTGCCAAAAGTCGGATTCCAGTAGCGATCGGGATTTTAACAGGATTGCGCGATCGTAGCTATGCTCCCCAATTAATTCGAGATCAGGTGGCTGCCGCCCGGAGCCGGAATTTTGCAGGGATTTCTTTCTTCTACTATGAAACTCTTTGGAACAATGCCTCGGAACCTGTGGAGCAAAGACTGGATATTTTTAATCGGATATTCCCCCGTCCTGTCGATCGACCCACGGTAGTTAGGTAATAACTTAAATAATAACCCTGTACTGGAATTACATGGGGTCAATTGCCGTGCGATCGTGTTGCTAGTTGAATCATTTGAGGGTCTTCTATAGGCCCTTTTACTATACATTAATACTTTACAAACGGCTGCTTAGATTTTCCATAAGCGATCGATTGTTTTGAGCATCAAGATACCTGTGTCTTTTGTGATTTTCTGACCCAATAGTTGAGTTTGAGTGTGGTGCAACAAGTCAGTTCAAAAAAATATTTTATTTCTTTTTAAGATTTGTTTTTATATTTTTGTGATAAATTTTACCCGGAACAAGTTATCTAGAACAAGTCATTTACAGCTTTTAAATAATTTGCGATGCTTGCACTGTCAAAGCTTTTTAGCCTTGCTTTTTATTATTTTGTAAACTCAGGAAAACTTATTTTCATGGACATGACTATCGGTGAGATTCGCTTGTTTGCTGGCAACTTTGCTCCTAGAGATTGGGCTTTTTGTAATGGACAAACTATGAGTATTAATGAAAATCAGGCACTTTTTTCTATTTTGGGTACGCAGTATGGTGGGGATGCTCAATAAACCTTCCAACTGCCTAAGCTCGCACCTTTGAAGGAATCGGATGGTGGCGAGACCCCAATCCAATATGTCATTTGTCTTGAAGGGTATTATCCTGCAAGGTAATGATTAGTTAATACCTAAACTCATTTATGTCCGATCGCCCGACTTTAATAATCACTCTGGGGTCGATCGAGCAGTAATGGCGTTGCAGGGGGGTAAAAAGACGGTAGAATGATTGGGATTAACTAGCGATATTAAAGGCAATGCGGATTTCTTGGAACTGGCTGCGGGAATTGGTCGATATAAACCTGACTCCAGAGGAGTTGGCAGAAACCCTGACTTTTGCAGGATTTGAAGTTGAAGATATTGAAGACCGCCGCAGTTGGGCAGAGGGCGTGGTAGTGGGGAAAGTGTTAGCTGTAGAACCCCATCCCAATGCTGATAAATTGCGAGTCTGTCAGGTAGATGTGGGCGATGCAAATAATTTGACTATTGTGTGCGGTGCTGCCAATGTCCGAGCAGAGGCGCTGGTGCCAGTGGCAGTAACCGGGACTTACCTACCCAAAATTGATGTCAAAATTCGAGCCTCCAAATTACGGGGGGTGCGATCAGAAGGCATGATCTGCTCCCTTTCTGAACTGGGCTTAGAAAAAACCTCCGAAGGTATTCATATTTTTGCTGGAGAGATTGCCCCCGGTACTGATGTCCGTCCCCGCCTCCAACTCGATGACGTGATCCTTGACCTCACAGCCACTGCCAACCGAGCCGATGCCCTGAGTATGGTGGGAGTTGCTAGGGAAGTAGCCGCCCTGACTGGAGGCAATCTTCACCTGCCCAAAGTTCCCACCTACAATCTAGAGAGCGGGGAATTAATAAACCTGAAAGTCAGCGAATCCACCGCCTGCCCTGCCTACTTGGGAACGGTGATCACAGGAGTGAAAATTGCCCCTTCCCCTGATTGGTTGCAGTATCGCCTCGCTGCCGCCGGAGTCCGCCCCATTAGTAACGTGGTGGATGTCACCAATTATATTATGTTGCAGTGGGGACAACCCCTCCATGCCTTTGATGGCGATCGCCTCTCCCAGTTAGGACAAGATAATTTAGAAAATCCAGCCCCGACTACTATTGGTGTCCGCTTTGCCGAAGCTGGAGAAACCCTCAAAACCCTAGACGGGCAGACCAGAACCCTCCAAGCCCAAAACCTGTTAATCACTGGCAATGACCAGCCGATCGCCCTCGCTGGGGTCATGGGGGGAGAAACTACAGAAGTTTACGAAGGGACAACGAACCTAGTCCTAGAAGCAGCTCTCTTTGAACCTATCACCGTCCGCCGTTCTGCCCGTGCCCAAGGCATCCGCACCGAATCCTCCTCCCGTTACGAGCGGAGTGTCAATCAGGCAGAGCTAGAAACCGCCTGCAATTGTGCGATCGCCCTAATCCTAGAACTCGCCGGAGGGAAAGTGGTTAGCCAAGCCAAGGTAGACCAGCGTCAGGATTATAGCCAACGGACAATCGACCTCCGCCTAACTCGGATTCACCATGTGTTAGGCAATATCACGCTCATTGATGGCGAAGTTGGTGATATTAGCCCCGAAGATGTGGAGCGCATTCTCACTGCCTTGGGCTGTCAACTAGAGGTGAAGGAGCCGGGGGAATTCCCGGTGTGGCAAGTCAAAGTCCCTGCCTATCGCTATCGAGATCTAGAACGAGAAATCGACCTAATCGAAGAGGTGGCAAGGCTCTACGGCTATGATAATTTCTGCGATCACTTGCCGGAACAGGGAGAAATTGGCTACCTATCCCCAGAGGAATTCCTGAAGCGCAATATCCGGGCGGCTCTCCGGGGAGCAGGGTTAACGGAATTAGTCCACTACACCTATGCTGTGGGCAAACCCACCGAGGGAGATGGGGGTATGGTCGCGATCGCTAACCCTCTATTTACGGAATATTCTGTCCTTCGCAATGAAATCATTCCCGGCTTAATTGCTGCCTATTTGCATAATCAAGACCAAGGCAACGGGGTCTTAAATGGCTTTGAAATTGGTAGGGTGTTCTGGCGAGAAGAAGATGGTTTGCGGGAAGCAGACTCGATCGGCGGAATCTTTGGTGGTGCTTACCATCAGGGGAATTGGGGCAGCTACGGCGCCAAGGCAGAGATGAATTGGTACTTAGCCAAGGGGCTGCTAGAGGGGGTGTTCCAGAATTTGGGAATCACCGTAGAATACCAACCAGACCAGCAAAGCCATCTCCTCCACCCCGGACGCACGGCTTCTCTGTGGATTTCTGGGGAACGCCTCGGACGCTTTGGGGAACTCCATCCCCAGATCCGCTCAGAAAGGGGTATTGAAGGTGTGGTTTATGCCTTTGAGCTAGATTTAGAAACTTTACTTTCTGCCTTGGATCGTCCAGAGATTCTGGTTCCCAAGTTCCAAACCTACGGTAGTTATCCCCAGAGCGATCGAGATATTGCCTTTTTTGCCCCCATTAAAGTTACCGCCGCCGAAATTACCAAGGTGATCCGCCAAGCGGGGGGTAGTTTGTTGGAGTCTATCACTCTGTTTGATGAGTACCGGGGGCAGAATGTCCCAGAGGGGCAGCGGAGTTTAGCCTTCCGCCTAGTGTATCGATCGAGCGATCGGACTCTTACGGAGGAAGACATTGAACCAGTGCATCAACAAGTCCGGGAATCCCTAGTCGAAAAGTTTGGGGTAAACTTGAGAAGCTAGGTAGGGGGTAAGAGGTCAGCGATCGAGATATTGATCTCTGGGAACTGGAGTGGAGATATTTGGGCGGTGGCGGGTAAGGTGAGGATGGTTTGATAGCCTGTGATTCCTGCCCCCCGGAAAACTCGGAGTTGTCTATTTTTGAGGTCTAGTACCCAATAGTCAGTAATTCCCGCCTCGGCATAGCTTTGGGCTTTCAAGCCTGTATCAATTCTCAGGGTCGTATCTGCTACTTCGATGAGGAGATAAATTTCTTCTGGTCGGGGATGATGATCAAGATAGCGTAACTCCCCAGCCATGACTAAGGCTAGATCCGGCTCTGGTTCTGAGTAATCATTTAAGTGGACGGGTAACTGGATTTGGACAAAGGCTCGATCGCTCACCAATCTTAACAAAAGACTTTGCATAATCCGAATTGCCGTGGAGTGAGCCGTTCTTTGGGGAGCCATTTTTCTGATAATTTGTCCAGCAATTAATTCTACTTTTTCCGTGGGTTCAAGCAACCCTAACTCTGCCATCCGATGATACTCCGCCACAGTCCACAAGCGCAGAGGTAAAGCTGTTTCGGTAGTTTCTGGGGATTCTAAGATTGTTTCTGGCATGGGCTTTTTGGTCAATTCAGTTAATACTAAAATAATTCCCCGGATCATTGACTCGGTAATTGACAAAACTCTTGGATTTCTTGCCAGATGAGGTCGATCGCATCCATCAAGGTATGATCACTAGGGTATTCTCGAAATTTCACCCAAGGGCGTTCCTTTGCATAGTTATAGCTAGCCGTAATGGGGATCACCTCATCATGGGAGCCGTGACAAATAAGGGTGGGAATGGTTCTGGTGAGAGAGGGAGGATCGTAGCTTTGGGCATCGGTGACAAATTCGTAGTGGAGGGGGAGCGATCGCCCGGCTCCGTAGTGATAGATGGGCTTGTATCCAGAGGTTTGCCATTGATCTAATTCTTCTGGAGTCAGCTTGGGGAGCCAATGATCAAGAAAACCGAAGGCGGGAGCAATCAAGATGAGCCGTTCCACTTGGGAATATTTTTCCCCTAGCCAAGCAGCCGTTAAACCACCTAAACTCGAACCAATTAGAGTCACGGGGCGATCGTCCATTAGACTAGCGACTTGAGTTAGTTGCCGAGTGATTGTTAAATGGGAAAAGTCCCCTTGATTAAAATCTGGTGTGGTTAGCTCTAGGTTCCTCTCCCGGAATCGATCGCGCAAATAACTCACCTTGGCAGATTGGGGACTAGAGGCAAAACCATGTAAATAAATATATTGCATTCTTATATGGCAATTCTCATTTTGCTGGGGTACGCTTTGAGGACGCAAAGCCTTGCGCCCCTACACTTGAATGTATCTCACTGGATAAATAACTGTTATGTTGCATTCTTACTACCAGTCTATCAACTTTATCCGCGGCGTATTCATAGCTTAACCTACAACCTAAATTAACATCATAACCCCAGTGCCTAGTATGCCTTGTCAAAACCGACTCAATACTCTATTAAATAATCTAATTACCTTGAAAACTTTACCCATTCTGTCTTGGAGCCGCTATCTACTAATTAGTTGCTGCTTAACTATACTTCTGTTTACCGCTAGTTTTCTTACCCCAGCCCCCAGCTTTGCTTCCCTGACGGATGATAAATTTGATGGCAATATCTTTGCTCTCTACGCTGGTAATGGTTCCCTCGTCCCTCCACGGGAAAGCCTGAAGGAATCCTTTGACAGAAATAGACCAGTGATTCTCACCTTTTTTGTGGATGATAGCCAAGATTGCAAGAAATTTGCCGGGGTGATTTCTGAACTGCAAAAGTATTATGGCAAATTTGCCGCTTTCACACCCATTAATGCGGATACAATCCTGCCCCAACCCAGCTACGCAAAAACCGATCCGGGCTATTACTACAAAGGCTTACTGCCCCAAACGGTGATCTTGGATCAAGAAGGAAAAATTGTTTTTGATGGCACAGGACAAATTAAGTATGAAGTCCTTGATGATGTGTTCCGGGAGGTTTTCCAGTTATTACCCCGGACAGAATCTGTAGAGCTGAAGCAAAGAGCTTTTAATGAAGTAAATACCGAATTGGCTCCATAATTTATAGTGTTATTAAAGTGTTAATTAATCTCGCAAATTAATGCAAAAAACTAATGCTGTCCGGCTGCTGGATAGTCTGGGAATTACTTACAAACTCTTGGAATATGTGGTGGATCCGGATAATTTGGCAGCAGAATTGACCGCAGAAAAAGTTAATCGTCCCCCAGAACAGGTGTTTAAGACTTTAGTAGCAAGGGGCGATCGACAAGGGGTGTGTTTGGCAGTAGTTCCGGGGAATGCCCATTTAGACCTCAAGGCTCTGGCTCTGGCAACGGGCGATCGAAAAGTTGAAACCGTCTCTTTGAAGGAAGTCCAACCCCTGACAGGCTATATTCGAGGCGGGGTGACAGCCCTTGCTTGCAAAAAAGCCTATCCAGTTTATCTAGATGAAATTGCCGAAATTTTTGATTTAATCTGTGTCTCGGCGGGGATCCGGGGGATGTTGATCGAGTTGAATCCGGCGGACTATCTCCGGGCAGTTAACGGCAGTTTGGCAGCGATTAGTTAAAAATAAAATATCATTATAGAATTGACAAATAAATTGCTCACTGCCAATAATTTACCTTGACTCAGAGGCTTTATTTATGATTACTTTACCGGATATTAAAACTGCCATTCAAAAGTTACCAGAAAGTGACGCTAGACAACTTTCAGAATGGCTACAGGTATACATGGATGAGATATGGGATCGACAAATGGAAGCAGATTTAATCTCTGGCAAATTAGATGATCTAATAGCCTGTGCAGAAGCTGATATTGATGCTAATCAAGTAAAAAATCTCGATGAAATCCTTAACAACTCCTGATTTTTGGAAAGCCTATGCAGAATTATCCCCAGAGCTTCGCAAGAAGATACGGAGTACATATCAACTTTGGCAAAATAATCCTTCCCATCCTTCTTTACATTTTAAGAAAGTTGGTAACAATCTCTGGTCAGTTCGTGTGAACGATGGTTATCGAGCTTTAGCTCTAAAAAAAGGTAATGACTATTATTGGTTTTGGATTGGCTCTCACGATGAGTATGAAAGCCTTCTAAATTAGTATCTGAATTTTCTTGATGAAAATTGTTACAACTCTGGCTCTAATTATTAACTGGAGGTAGAGGATGGGTGAGAAATAGATAATCTTGGACGGGTTGATTGCCGATGATATGCTCTGTGAGGATGCGATCGACCACTTCCTTTGTGACGCTATGATACCAAGTTCCATCGGGATAAACCACCAGAATCGGCCCCGAATGGCAAACCCGGAGACAGTTGGCTTTGGTGCGAAAAATACAACTAGGTTGATCGCTAGTAGCTTGGTCTAATTTCAACTCCCGCAAACGCCGCTTCAAATAGTTCCACACTTCCACACTGGCGGCTCGATCGCAACATTCGGGCTTCGTGGCTTCTGCACAAATAAAAATATGGCGTTGAATCACCTGCAACCCAAGGCTATCAACACTTTTAGCTAGTTTTTCTTGTATTGGCTCTGAAAACATTTAATGAGTTATTAATTTGAAATTCTTCAGCTTAATCTTAAACCGAGTTGGAATATTTATTTTTAATATGCTATCAGTATCTTAAAAATTATCCTTTTTAATACCCCTAGAAGCAAATTTTTCAAGTAGAATTTTACTAGGGTGATTTGCCAGTGATACCAACTTATTAGCTAGAGCAATTGGAACTATCGCATCATCATACATATCACATCGTAACTTTTGTATATTGAGCATTATGACCTCAAGATTGTAATAATCATCTTTTATGGGATTCTTAATAGCAGTTTTATTTGGAACTGGCACAGTTAAAACAATCACCTGTCCATCATAAGAATAAAATATTACTTTGCCTCCATAATAATCAGTTATTCCATAGGTCATTTTATTAGCGTCACCAGGTTTAATATATTTGTAGATGTAATGGTTACTCAGTAAAATATATTGTCCTTGCTTCAAAATCTCTACTTTATGCTTGGGCAAACATATTGCTTGGGCATGATCTACAAAAGCGCCGCTTTTTTCCAACCCTACTAAAAATAGATTGCTGCTTTTCTTAAAGAAATCACATAGATTTCGCATTGGATCTCGCATATTTGCAGTTTGTGCAGAAAAGCTTAAAGGTCCATCAGCAATAAAAAGAAATTCATGGAGAGAATCTGTTTTAAGTCTATGTATACACCTTATAAAATGGACTATTATTAATTGCTCAATTAGTCGGGTAACATAGCCGAGCATTCCCGCAGCACCTAAGTCTTCATCTACAACTTCATCTAATCTAAAAACATCTGTTAAAAATATTTGTCCATTAGGATTGTCAAAAGTATAGTCCTCTCTCATTAAGCTTCTTGTAAGTTGAATCTCTCCTGAACCAAGACCAAGATTGGGATGATGTGAAAGCTTGTAACTATCGCTGGGTTCTTTTTCATACTCTTTAAATAAGAACCAAGACAATGTTTCCATAAAACTTGAAATATCCCTCGAAGCAATAAAAAAATCATATATTGCTTTTCTGACAGAATCTTTAAGGGAAGATTGATTTTTATAGGCGATAGTTTGTATAGGAAGCGCTAGTTTATATCGTTGAAGATCATTTAGTTTCTTCATATCTTCTGGAAAAATGAAGGGCTTCTCTGAAAGTGATTCTAAATCATCAACACTAAAAAGTAATGCCCCAAACTGAAAAAAGGCTATTTGAGACGAAGGAAAACCTTTCTTTATCTCTACAGTTGTATAGCCACCATCAACCGTAAGAATATATTTAATTGGGTTAACTATATTTTTATCAAGGCTATCCACTAATGTAAGATCAGATTCTTGTAACTCTGAAGCATCACTAGGAAATTCACAGTTATCGATAAAATCTTTGATAAATGGATCATTGATCAAATGCGAGTGGTTAACCTTTGCCGCCCATTCATTAGGCTTATGGCTACGACTAGTTGTTCCCATCTTGTACTCCTTTGTTAGCTAAGAATCGATCAATTTGAACTGGTACAACAAATGGATTAGTATATGTTTTCATTCTCACAAACCCTTTATCGTTACCTGAACTGAACTTCAGTAGTGAAGATACAAAATCTTCAAAGTCATAGTATTTTTTAAGCTCTCTAAGTTCATCTTCATTATTTAAATGAGCAATAAACCAGTTCTGAGTATTTTTCAAGATATTTGAACTAATTGAACTAACTTCTTGCGTTGCATAAATCATCCCAAGTTGTAGTTTGGCTCCTTCTTTTGCAAGTCTATTATAAATATCCGTTAAATCTTTTTCTTCCTTCTTTGGGAAAAGATTATGAGCTTCTTCAAAATAAAACTGTAGAAAGTTATTAGGTACATTTTGTACAAATCTCGCCATTGAATCATTAAATATGGCTCTGCATATACGTTCAGAGAAAAGTTTTTGTACTATTGGAGAACCTTGAGATAGATCAACAATAACTATTTCTCCTTTTCTCAGCAGCGCTGGAATTTCTTCTTCAAAAGGTTGATCAATAACATTTGTGTGAAGACCATGAAGTTCTTTAACTCTAATTTTCTTGTATCCACTAACTGAGTTTTTCTCCCCTGGTGCTTTAAAACCTGTCAGAAAAACTAAAAGTGACTTTAAGTCATCATCTGCCCACTCATAGCCTTTTCTCTTCAGATAATCCTGAAAAAACTCAGATTCGTAGTTTTTCCATACAGATTCAAACCAAGATGTAGCATCTCTTAAGCTTAAACCTTTTGATGGATCAAACAACTCATTTAATTCCTTATTCCCAGAAAATTTTATTAGAAGATTGGAAGGAGGAATAAACCCAGCCTTAAATAGACAGCACAGATAAGCTGCACGGATTCTATCTATACGTGTTTTACCAGAAAAATCACTTGGATCCTCTGGTAAAGCTAAATTTACTGCTGCAAAGTTATTTACATAATCTCCAGAAATTTTATTGTTGTCAAAATAGTTTTTTATCAGTTCAAACCCACTTTCTAGCTCCCTATAGAAATTAACTTTTAATACTTTAAAATCTGGAATATCTGGCTTTTCTAGAACACTATATCTAGTGACCTTATCTTTATATAGTTCATAAATAGCTGTACCATCATCTTGCATATTGGGATTTGCATATTCTCCATTTACATCAAAGATAATTTGACCAACAGGATACTGAGGTGCGCCTTCTCTTGTAAAAGGTTGTTTATCGTTGATCTTATTTGGCAATGATTTTGATGATGCCTTAGCTGATATTTCCGCAGTTGCCTCAATTATTTTTTTCAAAGTGTTTGATTTGCCAGTTCTTGTCATTCCAAACAAAGCCGTTCTTTTACCAACAAAATCTTGAGGACTAATAAAAACATCTACCTTTGACTCATCCGACTGAAACCTACGGCTTGAACTATAGCGAACCGAGCCAATTTTAAATTCATTTTCGTTGCCAGCGATCACTTCAGAATCGCGTTGATTGACAATCTTTCTCAAAACATCGCCAGTCGCTTTATAAACACTGTAGTTATTCGCAGAATAGAAATTTTCTAAATCAGCTCCAAATTCTAGAGTCTCAATCTCTTGACTCTCTCCATTTATAATTTGAGTCCTCTTTGTTTTATAAAATGCTCCCAGTACACGGCACTCAAGCCCCGAAAAGCTAAACTCATATCTTGTAAAATCATCAAGCTTGCTTGTCTTAGCATCTCCTACCCTGCCACTGATGTCAGATCCTTCTTTGTAGTACTCAATCATTGAACTAACTACATCATTATCTGTAGGTAATTTAGAAGGTGTTAACGCTCGAAGGAGCAAGACTTCTTGAATACCATCTTCACCATCATAAAAAGCCAAAAGAAATGCTCCCTGTGGAATTCCTTTTACTCTATGTTTCCATGCATCAGACACAAGTATTCTAGCTTTCTCGTAATCTAGATAGAAAGGACGACCTACAAACAATGTGTTATCTCTTCCTTTAGAGAAAATATCAACGCTAAGAAGTTCCTTTAACCGTTGTCTTAAATCCATTATGCTATACCTCCTTAATATGAATTTGTTTTTATTGTCGTCTTTAACTCTGGATCATGAAAACGAATAATTGACTTATGAGCATAATCTTCATCAATTTCTATAGAAAGCCATTTTCGCTTCAACTTTTCCGAGACATATCCAGTTGTATTACTCCCTGCAAAGGGATCTAAAACTAAATCACCTTCATCAGTTAAGAACTCAACAAAGAAGCTAACTAAACCGGGGTGCATTCTGGCAGGATGAGCTATGACACCTTCTTCTCGACATCTTTTTAGAAAATAATCATTAGAACTTGTATTAGAAAATCTTAGTACACTATGGGGTAGACGAACATCTCTCTCTAAATCAATAGGGTCTATCTCAAAA
>JAIMKT010000024.1:9550-21613 GCA_020692245.1 Microcoleus sp. GA_180221_E-2-1-MAG-45_12 | reverse complement strand
GAGCAATACTGCCTCCATTGTCTTTGGTAAAAGCCGTGGGGTTTATACTATGCTCAGATGGTCTTCTACCCTTGTTAAATTTCTTAGTTTCAATTAGTTGTTTCATAGCTTTACTATAGGGACGTAAAACTTTTGAGTTATCCGACTTTGGGAAATCTGTTTTAGACATCCACCATACATGAGTATAACTATCTACAGTGCGTATTCTATTTACTGTAACCCATTGAGCAGGTGAAGGCAAACGAGATGGGTTATAAGCTACGAACTCCTGTATAAGCCTCAAATCTGAATTCGGATTGTTAACTAGACCAAATAAACATTCTAAATGTAACAATGACTGAACTGGTCTACCTTGTTCCCAAGTGTTACCTATCTCGATTACAAGAGAGCCATCATCTGTAAGCAGGTTGTCAAATATAGGTGCTAAACTCACAAACCATTCTAAATATTCTTTACCTTGTAGATTGCCATAACGTTTTTTTGCATTCAATGGAAATGGTGGAGAAGTAACTATAATTTGAAACTTACCTTTGTAATAGCGACTAAGATATTTCTTTGCAATCTCTGTAGAATCACCGAGTAACATCCTCCCATAGTTAGTTCGATAAAGCTCTCTCTTCATTCTTTTATTGATGGATACTTAAGATATTTTAACTTTGAAACCAAATTTGAGATTTAGTCTGCAACTGAGTTTTACCCATAATTAATTAGAACTTAATCAAAATCCCCTAGATTTTCCAGAAAAATAGTCTTGATCTTCCCTTCTTAATCAGACTTATTAGGGTTCATCAATTCTCTGGAGAAGCTAGGGGGATAGTTGTTGATACTACTAAGTAACTAAGGAGAAACGAGAGCTTCTACTTTTTGATCTGGACTTTCTGGCTTTTCTGGAGAGGCTTGGAGGAGCTTTTGTAGTTGGGCTTCGATTTCGGTGCGGACAACTTCCCGGTAGTCGAGGAAATGCTCATTGTGGGCGCAGACTGTGAGGTAGTGATCCCATTGACCGGGGTTATTTTTGATGATGCTAAATAGATGATGCCAGAACTTCCAGCGAGTGCTGCGTTTGAAACCCTGCCGCCAGATGACGATCGCCAACGCCTTGAGATCGATCAAACTGGGGAGTTGAGAAGGAGCTTCAATCCTCGGCGCACCCAGCATTAAAAAGTGACGGTAGGTTCGATCGAGATATTTCTCTGGATCATACACAGCACAAAAAGCATCTACGTACTCTCTGGCAATTTCTTCAATGGGACGGGTGGGCTTGAAGTTCATCAAGGTTGTTTGGTTCAAGTTCGCATCCTTGGCTAATAACCTGCCTTCCCGTTCTAAACGATCCCAGAGAGCCGTATTTGGCAAGGCTTGGAGCATCCCAAAGGTGGTAGTAGGAATTGCTGCCTGTTCTGCAAACCGGACAATGCGATCGCCCGCCCCAGTTTTTTCGCCATCAAAGCCAATAATAAAGCCCGCCATCACCCGTAAACCTGTCCGAGTAATTCTTTCCACCGCATCTGCCAAGCTCGATCGAGTATTCTGGAATTTCTTCGTCATCGCCAGACTAGATTCATCGGGAGTTTCAATCCCCAAGAACACTGCCGTAAAGTGGCACTCCATCATTAAATCCATTAATTCCTGATCATCAGCTAGATCGATGGAAGCCTCGGTGGTAATGCTAAAGGGATACTGGTGGGATTTCTGCCATTCCTTGAGTTCCCGCAGCAATAGTTTCACGTTACGCTTATTGCCGATGAAGTTATCATCCACCATGAAAATACTCCGCCGCCAACCGAGGTTATAGAGGCAATCTAGTTCAGCCAGCAGTTGCTCTGGGGTTTTGGTGCGGGGTTTGCGCCCGTAGAGAACAATAATGTCGCAGAATTCACACTGGAAGGGACAACCACGGGAGAACTGGATGGACATAGAATCGTACTGGTCTAGCTCCAAGAGGTCAAACCGAGGCACGGGAGTAGTAGTAACATCCGGCTTCACCCCATCGGAGCGGAACATACCTGACCGATCGCCCCGCTCGATCGCCTCCACAAACATGGGCAAGGTAATTTCTCCCTCATCAAGGATCATGAAATCTGCTCCCGCTTCTAGGGAGACTTCCGGTACAGAAGTGGGGAAAGGCCCGCCCACTGCGACTAATTTGCCCCGGCGTTTTGCTTCCTGAATTTGGGCAACTAAATCTTCTTTTTGGACAATCATCGCCGACATAACCACCACATCCGCCCAAGCCCATTCTGCCTCGGTCACAGCCCGGACATTGCGATCGACTAATTTGTATTCCCAAGTTTGGGGCAGAATTGCTGCCACCGTCACCAAACCAAGGGGGGGTAAAAGGACTTTGCGATCTACTAACTCCAGCACCTTTTCAAAAGACCATAGACTCTTGGGGAACAGGGGATAAATCATTAGTACACGCATGGAAAACCTCACATTAGTTTGATTTGGTTAATTTTCTGAACTTAGCTCTTAACTTAAATCTGAAATTTACTTCTGAAATTTACTCTTGATTAGTTCTAGACCTGCTAAAGATAGAGTAAGAAATTGATAATTAAAGTGCTTTATTTATTAGTTTTCAGGTAATGATGGGTAAATTTGCTATTTAACAATATTAGCAATAATACTAGCAGTATTGAGGGGTTTAATCATGTTGCCCTCAGAAAAAACGCAGTAGATAGGGTTTTTAGGGATTTTTTAGAGGTCTTTGAGGATTGATTATGAAAATTCTTGGAAGAATCCTTGGGAAAATTAACCAGAGAAGTTGAGATAGTACATGATCTGAGCCGTTATTTCTCCGGGCAGGGCGAGGCGGGATTGCAGGTCTGCAAGGTTTTTATATTTGCCTTGGGTTTGTCGATCGACCACGATCGCTGCTGCTAAGGCTGGGGTAATTCCCGGAATTGTTTGTAAATCTTGGATTCGAGCTAGGTTTGCATTGATGCAGGCAGCACTGGCAAGGGTTTCTGGGGGGTAGTAATAAAAATCGAGAATAATTTCTAGGGGTTTCAGATAGTTGGGGGGCAAGCCCAAGGCAGCGGCGAGGTCTTCCAAACAATAAAATTGGACTCCGGCTTGATTTAGTTGCACAAGTTGGCGGGCTTGATGGATAGATATTCCCGGCAATCTCAGCCAATCATCCACTGTGGCTCGATTCACATCTACCTTGCGTCCCAGTTGGACGGCGATCGACACCTCTTCTAGGGACTGCAATCGATAGTAAGCATCTGCCAAAATTCGCCGACGTTTAGACTGGGAAAACAAAGCCACACCTCGCTGATCCTGCTTGATTTTAGCTAAATTCTGTTAAATTCTATCTAATAGCTGGCGGCGCTTCTGCTCAAACTCGTACTCAGAAACCAAGCCCTCAGTACGGAGACTATCCAACTGCCGGAGGGCTGTAGCTACACTTTCTACACTTTGGGCTGGAGCCTGTAACCGAGCTTCTCTGGGTTCATTGCCGAGGTTGAAATTTTGATCGAACTGTTCCCCATCTTGAGCCAAATACCACACTGCCTCGATCGCACTGGCGACTTTCGGAATCGGAGTCCAAGACAGCAACAAGTACAACATCCCCCACAGAGGCTGCCCCAAATAAAACTTGTGCAAGCCAGAAACAGGAATCAACACCCCACTCAGAGCCAGCATGGCAGCCAAAGTCCGATTTTTTGGTTGACTAAACATTTTCACTACCCATCCCTAGATTGACCAATTTTTTGTAGAAATTTTGTAGAAACTTTTCAGAAATTCTTCATCTAACATAATAATCGATCTCAATCAAGGGTTGTTGTTTAGAGAAATTTAATTTTGGAGTAATTTAATTTTGGAGTAATTTAATTTTTGCAGCGATCGCCCCCACCACAGGCATGACTGATAATCTATTTCCCGTTTTCACTACCTGCAATTCCTCTGGAGTGAATTTTTGCTTGAGGGTTTCGAGGGTGATCATCTGGGGGAAAGTCTCTAGAAACTTGAGTTGGACAGTTTGCCAACGGGGGGCAGCAAGGGAAGATTTGGGGTCGTAATATTTGCTCTGGGGATCAAACTGGGTTGGGTCATCGATATTTACACTGCTCACTTCTGCCAGACCGACAATACCGGGGGGAATCGTGTTGGAATGATAGAAAAAGACTCGATCGCCCATCTGCATCTGCCGCAAAAAATTTCGAGCCTGATAATTTCGCACCCCATCCCAGATAGTTACCTGCTCCCGTTGGAGGTCAGAAATACTGTAGGTATTTGGCTCTGATTTCACTAACCAATAATTCTTTTCACTCATAGTTTATTTATTCTCATCACCCCATAACAAAAAGAGAGCAAAGAGAGCATCGATCGACACTCCCTCCCTTAAATTTATCTGCAAATAGCGTATTAAGTTGACCAGAAAATTTTTTCTTCGCCCCACTCTACAGAATTATTTTGGGAACTGCGCGGCTCAGAGCTACTTGCTGGCGTTTTTTGGCTTTGAGATTTTGCTTGGCTGCGAGCATCCGGTCTTCTTCATGGGCAGCAGTGCTGGTGTGATCGACAGGGGCGCGGTCTAAAACTACTCGATCGTGTTGCCGTGCCAAATTGTGTTGTTGAGTGGCTAACATCCGGGATTCAGTTTGGTAAGACATAGGGCTTGCTCCGTTAGTTACTGGTTAGTTACTGGTTAATTACTGGTTAGTTATTGATTATTTGCTGAATAGATGAGGTAGGGTTTTAACTTTTTTTAGCTTTTTCGTTTCCTTATTTTTAATCTAACATAAATTTCGGTA
Source organism: Microcoleus sp. GA_180221_E-2-1-MAG-45_12 (assembly GCA_020692245.1). Classification (GTDB taxonomy): domain Bacteria; phylum Cyanobacteriota; class Cyanobacteriia; order Cyanobacteriales; family JAAUUE01; genus JAAUUE01. The sequence goes on along the minus strand of JAIMKT010000024.1, from coordinate 16,853 downwards.
TCAATAGCTACAGAAATAAAATTGAAATAAAAGTTTATACACAGCAAAAAATACCACCCCTCTCCGAGGCAGTACCAATGGCTGTATGGATAGACTTAGCCTTTAATTTCTAGAAATCACGACTGTTCGCCCCCATTTTTGGGTAGAGGGGGAAAGCCGGGGCGATCGGGATCAACGACCTTGCCGAGGAGCTTTGAGGTTTTGGGAGATTGTAATTGTTGCTTCAGCCAATGGATCCGGTTGGGGACAGGAGATTGTCCGGGCTGGAGAGATTGCAGCATCTCTGAAAGTTGGCGGACTTCTAGGGATACAGATTTGGCTTCCTTGAGTTTGTGCCAGACCGATCGAGACATTAATAAGGTATGTTCTACTCTTGCTGCCCCTAGATTCGTTAAATATTCTTCCCGTTCTGGTTGATAATCTGCGGAGGCAAGCTCCAAACTTTGGGCAGGGAAGGCTTGGACAACTTTTGCCATCTGTACCAAAAGCTCTGGGTAGAGCCAAGTGTAGGCGGGATGCACCGTCAGGGACGCAGAATGGGGAGTATCTGGGGTATGGCTGAGGGTGAGATGGAAATAGCCGATCGCAGCCTTGCGTTGGGGTTCAAAAACGTAGCCACTCACAGATTCTGTATGATTTAACCAATGCTTGATACTGGTGAGGAGATTTCGCAGTAGCCCAGTTTTAAAGTCTTGGGGGTGGCGATCGAATACCTGTCGGAGTAGAGGCGGCATGGAGACCGTATCTAGTTGATAGAGAAGATGGGCATCAGCATTACTCACTGGGAGCAAGTTTGGCAGACAATTCGCCTGCTCTGTAAGGCTATTAATAATATCTGGGGTGATTGCCCAGTAAGTCATGTTTGCTAGGGGTTGAAAGCCGTTGAGCCGATAGAGAGCGAGGGATTGCTGATGATGAATATTAACTTCCAATACCCAAGTCCGGGCTTCGAGGAGATTTTCAAAACAGTAGCGCAGGAGAGCCGAACCAATTTCACTACTATCGGCAGTGGGAGCTACAAATATCTGCTCAATTCGCCAAGTACTCCGACTGCGATTAAAGGGCGAAACTTTGATAAAACCTTGAATTTTTTGATCCTGCTCGACAACATAAAGCCCGATCGTGCGTTGCCAAGGACTAGGTAAAAAACTCAGAAATTTTAGCGGCGCATACCATTGTTGCAACTGCTGCAAGCTCTGATGCAAAGCTAATAATCCCCCATCTCGATCGTCCCCCAAGGGCGGCAACATGGCAATAATAATCTCCAAATCTCGATGCTGGAGACTACGAACTACAGTTTTAACGATGGGGGATACAGGAGATATCATGCAAGCCTCAATTAATTAGCTATATGTTTGGCTAATTCTAAGATAGCACAACAATTCTAGGAGTCTCGTCTAGAAGTTTTACTAAAAAACAGTGATTGGGTTTATCTAGGGAGCAAGGTTTTCTACTTCGACCCTCAAAATGTAGTTGGTAACATCGTTCATCCGATCATTAGTTTGCATACGAATTCGGTATTCCCCAGCAGTCGGAACTCGAAACGAAAATTGAGGGCCGCCACTATCAGATAGCCTCTGACCACTAGGATCATATATTCCCATCACTACGTCTCCCCCCAGAATAACCACAGATAGATTTTGCTGCGGCTGCAAGCTGACTACATAGTCTATAGTCTTTAGCGGGGTTAAGCTATCATTAATAAATGTTCCCCCACCAGTTAAATCCAACCGCACTTCCTCATTGCTGGGGGTAGCAGGGGTAATGGGACTCGGAGAAGGGCTGGGGCTTGGGGATGGGCTAGGCGATGGGCTAGGCGATGGACTGGGGCTGGGTGATGGACTAGGTGATGGGCTTGGGGATGGAGAGGCTGGGGCGATCGGGGTAGCAGCTTCGAGACTGGCATTAAGTGTGAAAGGAGTTTCTGATCCCGGTCTTGTGTTACGAAGTTGAATAATATACTCTCCCGTGGCAGGTAAGAGATCAGACCATCGAGATGATGGACGGCTATTAATCGGTCTTTGATTACTATTTAGCACATTTAATAACACTCCTCTCCCAGTTACAGAAACACTTAGTCTTTGATTCCTCTCGCCCTGAATTTTATAGTTAATAATTTGATTTGAGGAAATGGTAGCTTCCCTCGATCGGCTCTCTCCTACCTCTAGGTTTAAAGTCTGAGTATCTATTGTAGGGCTGGGAGAATTTGTAGGACTAGGGGAAGGACTAGGAGAAGTTGTTGGGGTAACTAGAGGAGAAGTTGTCGGGCTGGGACTGGTAACTATGGGGTCATTTCCACCAGAGAAAAAGCTCGCCGTTGAAAAACCAATAATAGCGGCAGCAGTTGCCATGCCCAAGCCCACTAAAATTACTGGTAACGCTCCATTCCCCGGCTCATCGATGGAAGCATTAGTAATAGATGGATTGTGTTTGGTGTTGGTTGACCCAGATAAGGGTTGGATGCCGCCGATCGCCACAGTGCGGACTGGAGCAGGCGGGGGTGTAGGGACTTCAGGATAGGGAGATACCACAGGAACTTGAGTAGGGGCAGCAGCAATACCTTGGGCAACACCTTGGAGAGCTTGAAGAACTTCTTGGGCAGATTGGTAGCGATCGCCGGGACGATAACTCAGCATCTTATTCAAAACCGTAGCCAACTGGGGATTCACTTCCACCCAACGCTGCCACTGCCAAGTTAACTGCGCATCATCATAAAGTTCTTGGGGTTCTCTGCCCGTCAAGAGGACGATCGAGGTGACAGCCAAAGCATAGAGATCGCTACTAGGATAGGCTCGCCCTGCCTGTACCTGCTCACTAGGAGCATAGCCCAATTTCCCCACAGTTGTAGCAGCCCCCATGCCCGGAGTCGAGATAAATTTGGTAGCAATTTCCTTCACCACCCCAAAATCAATCAACACAGGCAGGGTATCTTGACGGCGCAGCATAATATTATCTGGGGAAATATCCCGATGAATAATCCCCTTGCTGTGAATATAAGCCAAGACTGGCAACAGCGAGACTAATAACTGCCGGATTGCTGCTTCCGTGAGGTTCCGTCCGTAGGCTTTTTGCTCATTCAGTAAATCTAAAAAAGTCTTTCCTTCTACATAATCTTGCACCAAAAACAGGCGATCGCCCTCCGCAAAGTTAGCCCGAAATTGGGGGACTTGGGGATGCTGAACTTGGTACAAGGTCGCCGCTTCTCGCTGGAACAATTCCTTTGCCTTAGCGAGGATAGTTGGATCTCCGTGGGGGGTAACAAACTCTTTGACTGCACACAGTTCATTGAAGCGTCCTTGGTCTTCTGCCAGATAAGTCCGCCCAAAGCCCCCCTGTCCCAAGGTTTGCGAAATCCGGTAACGGTTTTGGAGGAGAGTTCCAACAGCAAGAGGTAAGCTAGTCATTAGAATTTATAAAGATTTGGATTTTTAAGGTTAGTAAAAGTTTGAAAGAGTAATATCTAAGTGGTGTTTATTAACTAAATTCGAGGTCTGGAGCAGGTTTCCTGAAGGTTTGAAGTTTTAGCTGGTTTTGGGATTGATTTCTAGTTGCTAATTCAATAATATCAACTGCCAAGAACCTCAAGGGAAAAAATTGTAAATCTTCCGGCTTCGATCGTGTCTTTGAGGAAGTTTAGGAGTAACATGAAATTAAAATTATTACTACTCTTGGTAAACCAATGGAAACTCTAGCTTACACCCATGCCGCTTTGGAGTACGAAATCTCTCTCTCTAGAAAGCGCCAAGTTCAAAAAGCCCCCAGAAGACACCGCCGTCTGACCCTCCAGAGAGTATTTACCGCTGCCACCCTAGCTCTCACTGTCATGGTAGCAGGAATCGCTGGCACTGTTCTTTCCCCGATCGGGGTGGATGCTACCCGGAACCTCCCCCGTTAATCGCTGGATTGCAATTTACTTTCGATAAATTAAAATTCTTAAATTAGAGCTACTCGCTGTGGTGGGTGGTTTTAATTTTTTTGTAGTGTCAAAGCCCCATATTTTTGATCCAGTATTCCCCGGTCAAGATCACAAAAGGTTAGGCAACTAACTGCTAGGATAGAAAAAATTCCTATACACTCAGTCTAAATTCGATCTAAACTCAGCCTAACTCAGTCTAATTCAGCCTAATTCAGCCTAACACTAAGATAAATTTTAATTATTCCCTCGTTAATAATCGATGAAATCCCCACCCAAGCCAATAATTCTCTGTGTTGATGATGAATCTAGTGTTCTAGAAAGTCTGAAAATTCAACTAAGGAATGCCTTTGCCGATACCTATGGCTATGAAATGGCAGAAAGTGCAGATGAAGCCCTAGAGCTATTATTGGAGTTGCAGGAACATCAAACCATCGTCCTCGTAATTGTCTCTGACTGGCTCATGCCGGGGATTAAAGGGGATGAACTACTGATTAAAATCCACCAAAAGTTTCCCAACACGATCAAAGTGATGCTGACCGGACAAGCAAACGAAGATGCCATTCAGCGGGCGATCGATCAAGCCGACCTCCATGCCTGTTTATCAAAGCCTTGGAACAGCGAAGAATTGATTAACACCATTAAGTCTGGACTAGAAAAATTAACCCCCTCAAGTCTGGATTAGCAAAACCATGAAAAAACCCGTAATCGTTTGTGTTGATGATGAACCCGCAGTCCTCGATAGTCTCAAGATTGAGCTGAAACGAGCCTTGGGGGATGAGTGTATTATTGAAACCGCCGAGGGTGGCTCCGATGCTCTCGAACTCATGCGAGAACTCCAAGAAGAGCATACGGATATTGCCTTGGTTCTCTCCGATTACATCATGCCCGACATCAAAGGGGATGAACTCCTTGGGCATATCCACCAACTTTCTCCCCAGACCCTAACCATTATGCTCACGGGGCAAGCTGACCTCACTGCTATTGGTAATGCCATTAAATCTGCCAAACTCTACCGCTACATTCCCAAACCTTGGCGCTCAGAAGACCTAAAAATCACCGTCCTCGAAGCTGTCCATAGCTACCTCCAAGAGCGGAAACTTGCCGAACAAACGATCCATCTCCGGCAACTAAACATCGAACTCCAAGAAGCCAACCAGCAACTCCTTGATAGTAAATCTCGTCTCTCGCAATTTCTCGAAGCAGTTCCCCTTGGCTTTTCGGTCTTCAATCCCGATGGCACCATGCTCTACCTCAACAAAAATGGCAAAGAACTCCTTGGTGTTGAGGAAGCAACAGAATACAACATTAATATCCTCCAACAAAAAAAGAATTTTTTCCGAGCTGGGACTACAGAACCCTATCCTCAACAGGAGTTACCCATCATCAAAGCTCTGCAAGGAAATGCTGTAACCAGTGATGATCTGGAAGTGCAGGTTGGAGATCAACGGTTTCCGATCGAGATTCAGGCGAAACCAATTTTTGATGAGCAGAATACTCTCCTCTACGCTGTCTCTAGTTTTCAAGATATTAGTGAGCGTCGCCAAAAAGAAGCTGCCATGCGGGAAGCCACCAGAAGCGATGAAGCTAATCGAGCTAAAAGTGCTTTCCTTGCCAACATGAGCCATGAATTGCGGACTCCCCTCAATGCCATCCTCGGCTTTGCCAGAATTTTGCTCTCTCGGACTAGCATTACTGGGGAAGAACGCCAGAATTTGAAGATTATCAATCGGAGTGGTGAGCATTTATTAAATCTGATTAACCAAGTTCTGGATCTATCCAAGGTAGAAGCCGGGCGGATGGTTTTGGAGTTGGGGGCTTGTAATCTGCATCAACTACTGATTGAGTTGCGGGAAATGTTTCAACTCCGAGCTAAGGAGCGGGGGTTACAGTTAAAATTTCAGCGTAGTAGTCACATCCCTATGTATATAGAAGCAGATGAGATGAAACTGCGGCAGATTTTAATTAATTTATTAAGTAACGCCATTAAATTTACTTCCCAAGGACAGGTATGTTTGATGGTAGAAACCCTCAGCCCAGAACTGCTGAAATTTACGGTGACAGATACCGGAGTAGGAATTGCGACCGAGGAATTGAGTAAGATATTTCAGGCTTTTGTGCAAGCTAGTTTTGGGCGACGGGCGCAGGAAGGGACGGGGCTAGGTTTGGCGATTAGTCAGGAGTTTGCCCAGTTGATGGGCGGGAAGATTGAGGTGAGTAGCGAAGTCGGCAAGGGGAGTACTTTTAAGTTTTCGCTGCCGATCAAGGTACTAAAGAGAGATGGACAAGCTCAGTTTAGTCTGGGTGAGCAGTCGATCGTCCCTCTGTTCCGGCGGATTATCGGTCTGGCTCCGGGGCAACCCAGTTATAAAATTCTGGTGGTAGACGATCAAGAATCTAACCGTCAGTTACTCAGCCAAATTTTGCAGCCCTTGGGTTTTTTGGTGCAGCAAGCTGTGAATGGTCAGGAGGCGATCGACCTCTGGCAAAGTTGGCAACCAGATCTAATCTGCATGGATCTAAAAATGCTGCTCATGGACGGCTATATTGCGGTGCGGGAAATTCGGGTAAAACAAGCTGCGGGAATTTCTGATGTGCAAAATACGATTATTGTTGCCTTTACTGCCACTGCTACCACCAATCAACGGGAATTTGCCCTAGGACATGGTTTTGATGATTTTATTAGTAAGCCCTTCCATCAAAATCAAGTTCTAGAAGTTGTGGGGAAACACTTAGGGGTTGAATATGTTTATGACAATGAGGTAGAGGATGATATTCAAGATATTTTTGCCGAGGAAGAAACCTCTAAGCATCCTAGTTTTCCTTGGGCAGACAGAATTAAACAAGCAATTAATGCCCAAGATTGGGAAGAAATGGAGCATTGTATCTCAGAAATTTGTCAAGAAGACCTCGATTTTGCCTACGCTCTCCAGTGTCATTTGGATAACTGTGATTATGATCAAATGATGCAGTTAGTTGAGGAAAAATTAGCAGCGAGTACAGTGAACAGTGAACAGTAAACAGTGAACAGTAAACAGTAAACAGAGTAAGTTTTTGTAGTAACGACTTTAGTCGCTTCTAGTCCCTAGAAACTTTTTAGACATTCTTTCCTGTTACAGTGAAGCCGAACTGCTCAGTACAATTAACTGTTCACTGATAACTGTTCACTGATAACTGTTCACTGAATAAGGGGATATTATGGAGATTACGGGAAAAACTAGACTACTGGGGGTGATTGGCGATCCGATCGAGCATTCTCTTTCCCCCAAAATGCACAATGCCGCGATCGAACATCTGGGGTTAGATTATGTCTACCTCCCTTTTCGGATCAAACTAGAAGATTTAGGAGCGGCTCTGGCTGGGTTTCGAGCGATCGATCTTCAGGGTTTC
>JAIMKT010000024.1:0-9500 GCA_020692245.1 Microcoleus sp. GA_180221_E-2-1-MAG-45_12 | reverse complement strand
TTCTCCCACCGCACACCTAGTCGGAGCCGTCAACACAGTTTATCCAACTCCCCAAGGCTGGGCTGGCACGAATACTGATGTCCAAGGTTTCATCACTCCCCTGAAGGCTAGAGGCGATTGGCAAGGCACGCAGGTGTTAGTGTTGGGCTACGGCGGGGCAGCGAGGGCGGTGGTTGTGGGTTGTCAACAGTTGGGATGTAAGCAAATTCAAGTTGTGGGACGCAATCCAGAGAAGCTCAAAAAATTTCATCAAAGTTGGGCTGGTTCTTCCCTAGAGGATTTAGTCACAGTCCACCCTTGGGAAGATTTGGCAAAGCTATCACCCCACGCCGATCTAGTCGTCAACACTACCCCCATCGGCATGGCTCCAGAAATACAGTCTTCCCCCTTAGAATTATTAGGCTCTTCCCATAGGCCCTCAGGAATTTCCCCCAGTATCGCCTCGCTAAAACCGGGGTCGATCGCCTACGATTTAATTTATAATCCAGCAAAAACTCTTTTCCTGCAACAGGCAGAGCAGCAACAAGCAATCATCCTCAATGGTCTAGAAATGTTAGTCCATCAAGGCGCCGCCGCCCTCGAAATTTGGCTTGATCGCCCCGCCCCGATCGCCATCATGCAAGAATCTTTAAGTATTTAAAAAGTATTAGAATCAAGGGAAAAGGCAAAAGATAAAAGGCAAAAGGCAAAAGGCAAAAATAGAGTAGAATTCCTACTTTTTACTGTTTACTTTTTACTTGCTCAGTCTAATTTCTACCATTAATATCTATGGATTATCAAAAGTTTATTAAAGAATTACCAGATTTTTATCATGGTTGGGGTGAGGATACGATCGAGCCGAAATCTACTCAATTTGCAGAGATTTTAACGACCATCGGCAGAATTACTACAGCTAACATCATGCAGTTATTAAACTTTGCAGTTAGTTGTCTGCATCCAACAGAAATTTATTGTGAAATTGGTACAGATCAAGGAGCCACATTAATAGGAGCCTTATTAAATAATCCAGATAAAGTTGCCTATGCCATTGATGATTTTGCTAGTCATGATGTGCCAGAAGAAAGCTTATTACAATTAACTGATAATTTAGAACAATTTCAACTATCAGATCAGGTATATTTCTACGCCCAAGATTGTGAAAGTTTCTTTTTTGAACTTAGATCTGCTGAAACTGACGATCGCCTTGGCGTATATTTCTATGATGGTTCCCATGACTATCGATCGCAACTCATGGGGCTGATGTTAGCTAGGGAATTTCTTGCTAATCAAGCCTTAATTATTATTAATAATACCAATTGGGGAACTACCAAACAAGGTATATGGGATTTTCTAGCTATTAATCCACAGGCAACTTTATTACTAGACCTATCTACCTCGATCGACCATCATCCTAGTTTTGGTAATGGTTTAATTATTCTCGGTTGGGATTGTCAAAATAAATCTTTTCCAGTAGATTTTGACTGGCAGCAATATCAAGCAAAACAAGAAAAATCTGTAATTACTGCCATTGCTAATTTACAAACTCTAGAGCAGCAACAATCAGAAGCTAGGGCAATTTACCTCAAGGCTCTACAACTTCATGCCCAAGGAGATTTAATCATTGCAGAAAAATATTACCAAGATTTTCTCCTCTGGAATAGTGATAGTTTTGAGGGTTGGTATAATTTGGGTTTGTTGTACCATGCAGGGGAAAGATATCCGGCGGCGATCGGTTCTTTTCTCAAAGCTCAAGCGATTAATCCAGAGTTTATTGATCTATATCCCAGCCTTGGAAATTCCTTTGTAGCCCTTGGAGAAACTACCCAAGCTATTGACACTTACTATCAAGGAATTAATCTCAATGCTCACCATATTGGCTGTTATCTCAACCTCGGAAATCTTTTTTTAGCGCAAGGAGAAATAGAATCGGCTATTATTATTTATCGAAATGGTTTGGAGTTTAATCCAGATAATGTGGATTTAATTAGCAATCTTCATATCGCTGAAGAACATTGTCAGCATCCAGAATTTCTCTTATATACAGGGCATAATTTTTATAGTCAAGGTAAGTATACTCAGGCTATTAATGCTTATCAAAAACTGTTGAGTCTAGAATTAGCAAACCCAGAAATTATTGATCCCAGCTTATACTTTAATTTCAGTGAGGCTTACCAAAAACTGCAAGAATTTTCTCAATCTATTCAAATCTTACAAACAGGTGTTGATCACTATTCCCTTGACCCCAGATTGCAATTTACCCTGATTATTCAACTCCAACAACAGGGCAGAATTGAAGAGGCGATCGAGCAAGCCAAAACTGCCGCTAGTTTAATTCCCCAAGATTATGTTTTTCAAATCCTGCAATATCTTTTAGTGCCAATGATTTATGATTCTATTGAACAGATAGAACTCTATAAACAAAAATTTCAACAGGGTTTAAATACTCTCCAAGCTATTACTAAACTAGATACCCCAGAAGAGATTAATCAAGCCTTTTTAGGGATTAGCAGAGTCACTAATTTTTACCTTGCTTACCAAGCCCACAATGTCCGGGATTTGCAAATTCAGTATGGGCAGTTGTTGGGCAAAATCATGGCGGCTCGTTTCCCAGCTTGGGTGCAAGATTTACCAGCACCAGAATTAGGAGAAAATCAAAAAATTAGAGTCGGTTATGTGTCCAACTATCTCTGTTCCTACAGTGGGACTTATTGGCTCCAAGGTTGGCTAAAATTGCATAATCAAGACCAACTAGAAATCTATTGTTACCACACGGGTAGCACGATCGATGTTGTGACTAATAATTTTCGGCAATGGAGTCATAGTTTCCATCATCTTCCCCACGATTTTGAGGCGGTGTGTGAGCAAATTTTGCGGGATGAATTACACATTCTAGTATTTCCAGAAATTGGTATGGATGCGCCGACTATGGCGATGGCGGGATTACGGCTGGCACCCATTCAATGCACTGCTTGGGGACATCCAGTCACAACAGGTTTAGGGACGATCGACTATTTTCTCTCCAGTGAATTAATGGAAGCCGAAAATGCCCAAGATCATTACTCAGAAACCTTAATTAAACTACCAAATATTGGCGTAGCCTATCCCGCTCCCCAAGATATTCCTGTAATTAATGCTGCAACTACAGCCCCAAATATTAAAACTAAATCCTATTTTTCCCTGCCAGAAACGGCGATAATTTATCTTTGCCTACAGGCTCCCTTCAAATACCTACCCCAGTACGATCGCATCTTTCCTTCGATCGCTCTCCAAGTTCCCCAAGCGAAGTTTGTTTTCCTCCGGGGCGAACTACTCCGGCAGCGTCTCGATCGAGCTTTCACAGCCCAAGGTTTAGTCTACACAGATTTCTGTGAGTTCTTAAAAATTCCGGCTAGAGAAGATTATTTATGGCTGAATCTCGTTGCTGACGTATTTCTCGATACCTGCACTTGGTCTGGGGGCAATACTTCCCTAGAGGCGATCGCCTGTGGTCTACCCCTAGTTACCTATCCGGGGGAGTTTATGCGGGGTCGTCATGCCGATAGCTTCCTGAAAATGATCGGGGTGACAGAAACCATTGCAGAAAATGTGGAAAATTATATAGAAATTGCTGTGCGTTTGGGTTTGGATACCTCGTGGCGACAGGAAATTAAAACCAAAATGCAGCACCAGAAAGCCCGACTTTTTGATGATCCGGTTTGTGTCACGGCTCTAGAGGAATTTTATTTAAACCAAGTTCTTGCTAGAAAAGGTCTAGGGGAAAATGACCAAAGGTAGCATTTAGGGATTCATGGTCGGAAGATTGACAGGAAACCAGCACCCCTCGATAATCGCCGGGATAGGCATCAAGGTAGTAGGACTGCTTCTGGGCATTGAACTTGATATAGACCGGGGAAATTGCCGCCTCTTGGTCTTCAGCTTTGGGTTGAAACTTATAGCCGAGGGCGTGGGTGTAGTTAGCTAGGGCTGTTAACCCCGTTGGCACATCTGTAGCACAGATCCCCAGATTTTGATGGTCTGTTAAACGGGTAACTAACAGGAGGGCAGCTTGAACCTTAACTTTTTCTGCTTCTGAGGTAATTAACTTTGGGGTTTTACAACTGTAGCTTTGCAGTAGTTCGAGAGCCTCTGTTAGAGAAAGTTCCATAGATTTTGCCCTTTTCCTTTTACCTTTTGCCTTGAATTAGTTGGTTCTAGCTGTGCTATTTTGAGCTTCAGCAATTTTTTGGTTGAGAATTTCTAGGGCTTTGACGTACTGAGGATCCTCCGCCGTAGCGACCTTTTCTCGATCGGTCTGGAGAGACTTTCTTTCTTCATCGGTCAAGTTAATTTCCACATCAGGAGCAATGCCAGATTGATTGATATCTCGTCCGCTAGGAGTTAGATATTTGGCAATAGTTACAGCTAACCCAGAACCATCTCCCAAGCCCCGGACAGATTGAACTAAGCCCTTACCGAAGGTTTTGCTGCCTACTAGGGTTGCTCTTTCGTTATCCTGCAAGGCTCCCGACAAAATTTCACTGGCACTGGCACTGCCTCCATCCACAAGGATTACTAGAGGTCGAGTAGTCAAAGAAGAACGGTTGGCTTCTTGGCGATCGGTCTCTCCCCGCCGATTTACCGTAGACACGATCGTGCCATTTCCCATCCACATCCGAGCAATTTCAATACTGGAATTTAGTAACCCGCCGGGATTCGATCGCAAATCAAGGACATAACCATCTACATTCTGTTGCTCTAGGTCTTTGAGGGCATTTTCCATTTCTTCCGAAGCATTGGAACTAAACTGATTGAGGCGAATATAGCCAATATCGTTATTGTTTTCTAGCTTCTTGCTGAAACGGACTGGATGGAGTTCAATTTTTGCCCGGATCAAAGGAAATTCAATCTCTTCTCCTGCTCGTTCAATAGTCAGGGTGATCGCAGTTCCTTCTTCCCCCCGAATTAACCGGATAGCATCGTTGACATCCATCCCGTCTGTGGATCTACCATCAATTTTTGTAATAATATCCCGTGCTAGAATTCCCGCTCTGGAGGCAGGAGTGTCTTCGATCGGGGCAATAACCGTTAATTTTTTAGTATTTTCATCCTGCGAAAGCTGAATCCCCACCCCCGTGAGTTGTCCAGCCGTATCCATTTGCATATTCCGAAACTGGTCAGGATCCATAAAGCGAGTGTAGGGATCATTGAGCTTCTTGAGCATTTCTCGAATAGCTTCGTAGGCTTGTTCTTTATCAGCGTATTCCTTGCCTAGATACTCTTCTCGGACTGAGCGCCAGTCAGTTTGATTAAAGGTGGCATCCACATAGTTGCGATCGATAATTTGCCATACTTCGTCGATCAATTCCTTGGGGCTGTCTTGAAAAAAAGCCTGACTCTGGGACAGATGGATTCCGGCTCCTGTCACCGCTACAGTGGAGATCAGCATGGCTGTTGCCCCGACTACCAAACCACGTTTTGTAATTACCATAGTCCTACACAAACTGTTGAAATGTAATAAAGAAATCCTACGCTTAATCTAGCACAACCAATCGGATAGTTATTCAGAATATAGTTATTTGTATTGTACTCCAGTAGCAATGGGTTGTTATCCGGTTAATCCTAAAATCTTTGTCAAGATTATCTGTCAAAACTATTTCAAAATTATTTATGAAGTATTGGTTACTCCTAATTTTTACTTGCCTCACTATTTTGGTCGGTTGCCAGTCTGTACCGGAGACTCCCAAAATTACAGCCCGGGTGGAGCGGGTATTGAGTGGGCAGGCGATCGAGGTGACTATCCTCAATTCTTCAGGTTCACCAACTTCTCCAAACCCTTCAAATCCACAAACTCGGCAGCAGGTCAGACTCCAAGGCATTGATGCCCCCGATCGCCGCCAAGAACCCTGGGGAGCCATGGCTCAGGAGCAGCTTACGGCTTTAATTACCGATAATAATCTCGATCGACTAGTGCAGCTAGAGCTACAGGAGCTAAAACCAGATCAGTTCGATCGCCTAGTCGCCCCCGTCTGGCATAATGGGGTGTTGATTAACCTCGAATTAGTCAAAGCAGGGTTAGCCCTTGCCCAGTTGCCTAGAGATGGAGAGGAGCCTAGTTCTGCAACTAATCAGCCATCTAATTTGCCAAACAATTCCCAAATCACCTCCCCCACTAGTCTCCAATCTGACTCCCCGACTAATCTCCATCAAGCAGCCCTCATGCAAGCTCAAGCGCAAGCCCGAATCTTGGGGATCGGCATCTGGAATCCTGATCAACCTATGCGGCTCACACCCTCAGAATTTCGTCGCTACAACCCAATTTCCCCTTAAAATTATTTTTCTAACTTTTTTAACTATTTCCCATGACCCCAGACCCGAACCTCGCTACTTTTTTAGATATTGCTACAGAGATTGCCCTGAGTGCCGGAGCCAAAATTTTGTCCTACGGGGGGAAATTTGCAGTGGAAGCCAAGAGTCGCCCCGATGATCTGGTGACGGCGGCGGATAAAGGTTCAGAGGAGATTATTCTGAAGATGCTGGAGAGGCATTTTCCTGATCATGGGATTCTGGCGGAGGAGTCGGGGAAATTGGGGGATCAGACTAGTAAATATACTTGGGCGATCGACCCCATTGATGGCACAACAAACTTCGCCCACAACTATCCCCTGTTTGCCGTTTCCATTGGCTTACTCATTGATGGCATTCCTCAAGTCGGTGTGGTGTATAACCCAGCCCTGGATCAACTATTCCGGGCAGCACGGGGTTTGGGAGCTACCTGTAACCGGGTTCCCATTCAGGTATCCAAGACTCAAGAGTTAAGCAAAAGTATGTTAGTGACGGGGTTTGCCTACGATCGCCGAGAAACTAAAGATAATAACTATGCAGAGTTTTGTCACCTTACCCATCTCACCCAAGGAGTCCGCCGTAGTGGTTCGGCTTCTGTGGATTTGGCTTCTGTGGCTTGTGGGAGTTTGGATGGCTACTGGGAAAGGGGGTTGTCGCCTTGGGATGTGGCGGCGGGAATTATTATTCTGGAAGAAGCAGGGGGAAAAGTCACTGCCTACGATCGATCGCCCCTAGTCCTCAGTTCTGGTCGAATCTTGGCTACCAATGGTTTAATCCACGATCAATTAAGTGAGGCTCTCCTAACGACCCCATCCCTGAGTAGTTGGGATCAAGTTTAACCAGAGCAGGTTATAGCCGTCGGGGTAATAGAGTTACCAATTCCGGTTTTTTCTCAAATTATGGGGAGTAGGGATGAGTAATTGATCTTGTGGTTTTAGCAAATTATATACAAATCTCGATCGAGGCAAGAATATCGGCATAAATATATTATGTTTAGGGATAACTATAGGGTTTATGATCATGAGTAAGCAGACAAGACAGGTGATTTTATATAAGGATGAAGATAGTTACTGGATTGCGGAGTGTCCTAGCCTCAAGGGATGTAATAGTCAAGGAAAAACCAAGGAAGAGGCGCTCTCAAATATTAAGGAAGCTATTAGTGGATATGTAATTGCCCTAGAGGAAGATGGTTTGTCTGTTCCCGAAGATGATTTTGAAACATTTTTGGTGGTCGTGTGAGCAAGCTACCTAATATTTCTGGGAAAGAATGTATTAAAGCTCTAGAGAAAATTGGTTTCTATCAAAAACGTAGAGAAAGTAGCCACATTATTCTCCGCAGAGATAGCCCATTAGCTCAAATAGTTGTTCCAGATCACCAAGAGTTGGCTAAGGGTACACTGAGAGCGATTATTCGAGATGCTGACCTGAGTGTTGAAGAATTTGTATCTCTACTTTAGGGTAAGCTCCTGTGAAAGCACTTGATAGAATTTTGCTTTTGAGGGAAGATTTGGGCTAGATTTCATCCTTTTGAAGTGCCTTTGGTCTAAAAAATATTTTGATTTGCTTTGCAAGGCTAACGCCAACGCCTGACGGCGAAGGGGGAATTAAGAAGGGTTCAAGGGAAAAGGGCAAAGGGCTAGAGGGCAAAAGAGCAGAGAAGGGAATCCTCACTGGAGACGACACGCAACCCGAAAACCGTAGACGAGGCTGTGGGTATCCGCATTATCACAAATAAGAGCATCAGACCTACAAAGCTCAGCACCGTCGTCCAAAGAACCACCACAAAGCATTTTGACTGACTGAGAACGATTATTACCTATCCATGCTCTCCCGTCCGTGGGTGCGCCTTCATAATTTTCATGCCAATCATAATCGTTGCACCATTCCCATACATTTCCATACATATCATACAATCCAAAATCGTTAGGCGGTTTTTCTCCAACAGGATGGGTTTTATCTCCAGAATTTTCGTTATACCAAGCATAATCGCCTAATTTAGAAGCATCATTACCAAAGGAGTAGGCTGTAGTTGTCCCGGCTCGACAGGCGTATTCCCACTCTGCTTCGCTGGGGAGCCTGTATTTCCGTTTCGTATGATTCGATAGCCTTGCACAAAATTCCATCGCCTCCAGCCACGATACCTGCTCCACTGGTCTGTTATCTCCTTTGAAATGAGACGGATCTGGCTCTAATGCTTGTTTGACTTGAGGCAATCCCGCAACTACTCGCCATTGGGCTTGGGTTACTGGATATTTCCCCATCAGAAATGCCGGAACACTAACTCGATGTTGCGGGTGCTCAAAATCATAGCTATCTTGCTCATTTTCTGGCGCTCCCATCATAAAACTCCCCGCCGGGATTGCTACCATTTCTAGGCTTATACCCTTCCCCAGACTTTCAGTGAAAGATTCAACTCTTTCTCGCTCAGCCTCCTGCCCCTTTGCTGTTGTTGGTAGGGTTGAAGACCGATCTAACTGAGGTGCTGGTTTTCCTTGGAGTTGCTGCGCTTTTTTGAGAATGACTCGATTGTAATATTGCCTCACCTCCGAGTCGCCGGGGCAAATTTCCCAAAGTCTTACTAATAACCTCTCTGCCTCATGAAAATTGCCATCAACTTCAGCATTTAGAGCTTGTTTTTTATAGGTTTCTACATCCTGAGTAGTTGCCCATTTAGGAAATAGAATACTATTGCGCTTCTCATCGGGTTTTACATAGCCGTAGGGGGTTTGCTTATCGGGGTTGTTATATTGGCGATTAATCTCCGGCACTCGATAGCGTAAACGTTGATAGAGGCGATCGAAAGTTGCATAGTTTTCTCGCCCCAATTGCATATTCTCCAAAGACTCGATCAGATCATAGGTAAAGGCTCCCTGCTGAATTTCAGGATGCTTCACTTCATAGGATTTTTCATTAGGACTACAAGAAGATAGGGTAAACACGCCCTTTTGTTCTTTTTCCCCCACTGCTCCCTTACCCGATACCTCATCTCGACAGGCATCAAAAACGATCACCACATCTCCAGCCCCAGAACCTACCAGTTGTTCTGTCACATAATCCAGAGAAATCGCCGTTTCTTCAACCCCTTCTGGATGAGGATCGCCATCAGTCGGCATTAAATAATCATTTCCCCGATGGCTAGTACCATGACCACTAAAAAAGGGTAGTCCTAAAGAGTTAAGGATGAGTTGTAGTGATGGACA
>JAIMKT010000023.1:29983-51842 GCA_020692245.1 Microcoleus sp. GA_180221_E-2-1-MAG-45_12 | reverse complement strand
CAGCAACGCATGGTAAACGGCGGCATCGTTGGCTCGGCTGTTTCCTCTTGCCACAGTTCCAGTTACATCTGCTCCAATGTGGTTGTACTCGATCGTGTTGTTATCGGTTTGGAACAGCATCAAGCCATTGCCCCAAAAACCTGTGAGAGAAAGCCCCCGGATTGTGCTGCCATCAGCCCCAGCATAGGGTGTCAACCAAGCAGGAGGAGCATTTCTCGGTCCGTAGAGGGCTAACCCAGAGTTTTGGTTATAGTTAGTAGCAGGATTATCAGCATTGAGTCCATTGATTTCTACGCCGGGGAGAGTTCCTGCTTGCCCAGGACGACCATCGAGGTTAACGCGATCGGTAATATTGGGAAGAGGAGAATTGGGCTTAATTAATTTAACTGAGGGATCGAAAAAAATGTTATCTAGCCCCCCAGTCGAGTTAGCTTGATTAATGGCCCAACGGAGGGTTCCGGGACTACCATCATCAGCTTCACTAGTAACAAGAAAAGTATCGAGAAGATATTCGTAAGCATCTTTAACGGATTGACTGAAGGCAGAGGTTGCTTCGATCGCCCCCGTGACTTTTTCTAATATCCAGTTTCCGCCCTTAGCAACACTACCCGTAAGGTCTGTAGAGGCTGCCACATCTGCCCCAGTGATTTTACTTAATTTATCAACAAATTCATGCCCAATTTCTCCGGCTGCCACATCACAGCCAAAGAGGAGTAAATCTGGCTTAGTCCCAGAGCTATTCGAGCTAGAAGCAAACCAATCACTTAAAACATTTTCGTATTGTTCAAGATTGTCTAGACTTAAACGAGAAGAACCTAGCTGGAGGCTACCTACGGCTCCGTGGGAAAAAATCTGAATACTGTCGATCGCCCCTTGGTAGTTAGCCAAAAAATTGCTAATCTGCATTACCCCATCTTGGCTAGAATCAAGGATGATCGCTTCTGAATTCGGTTTCAAGCCCTTAAGCAAACTGTTAAAATTGTCTACAGCAGCATCAATAAATACTAAGTTTTTCTGAGGTGTGGTAGACCGACTGGGAATCAAAGGAGAGATGAATGAGAGAGACATATAAATAGACCCCACGATTGACTTTAATATTTCTTTAATATTTTCTTAATATTTAAGAAAAACTTACTACGTAGATAATCTTGATACTGCTTTAAACTATTCTTAGTCTTATGCAGTTGTGCTGATAGTCAATTCTGCGAGGGTCAATCTGACCACAACCTCAGTAAATATATTGACCAGATCCACTACTATTGACTTCACTAGAGAAGACTTATATTACGGAAATCAGTACTCGTAAGTTAATTTGCGTAACTCTTCCTATGTAGATGTTAATACTTAAGAATTGGTTGGGACAGCAATGTTTGTAAACCTTCGATAAACTAACTGTAATTTTTTTATAAACCCCGCCTTAAATCTTAAAAGTGATGGAAAATTTACTGAACGATCGCGCCCCAGAGCTAGAAACAAATTTAGGGACAGAATTAGGTACAAAAGTGATGAAACTCCGGGCAAGATTGCGTCCGGGGCAAAGGGCGATGGCCGATTGGCAAGGGGGACAACTGGGAGTTTCGGCGGTACCGGGGGCAGGTAAATCTACAGGGATGGCGATCGCTGCGGCTCTGACTATTGCCCGACTATCCCAACTCCAGCCCCGTCAACTCCGCCAACCCCAATTGATCGTGGTTACTTTCACCAGGGCGGCAGCAGCCAATATCAAAAATAAAATTCGCACCTATCTCAAGGAAGATTTGGGTTTGCCTAGTCTCGGATTTGCTGTGCATACGCTCCACGGGCTGGCTCTGAATATTGCCCAAACCCATCCCCGGCTTTCTGGACTGAACTTAGAAGGCTCTACCCTGATTGATCCCACCAAGGGACATCGCTTGATTAAAACGGTGGTGGAGCAGTGGATTAGTCAAAACCCCCACCTATTTATTGGTCTTCTTTCTGGGGCAGGGGGCGATTTTGATGGGGAAGAAACGGAAAGGTTACGTCGATCGGCGGTATTGCGGACGGAGATATTGCCAACTCTGGTAAGTACAGTGGTGCATGAGGCAAAAAGTTCGGGGCTATCTGTTGAGGCTCTGCGGGAGTTGAGCTATGTTGTGGATGACGATTATCAAACCCTAGCGATCGCCGCCGGATTGTACGAACAGTATGAATACTACAGCCGCCAGCGCAATTTCCTTGATTACGATGATATGATCCTCGGAGCCTTACGGGTATTAGAAAATCCCAGCGCCAAAAACCTATGGCAGCAACAGGTATACGCCGTTTTTGAAGATGAAGCCCAAGATTCCAGCCCCCTCCAAGCCAAGCTCTTAGAAATTATTGCAACCCCGCCCGATGGTAATGCTGCCCCCAACTTGATCCGGGTCGGCGACCCCAACCAAGCCATCAATTCCACCTTTACCCCAGCGGATCCGGTCTACTTCCGGCGATTTTGTCTAGAACGGAGTCGAGAGGAAAGCCTTGCGACCATGGATCAGGCGGGACGGAGTAGCCAGATTATTATTGATGCGGCGAATTTTGTCTTGGAGTGGGTCAACCAAACCCAAAGTAAATCGGCTTTAAGCCCTTTTCAGTTGCAACGGATTCTTCCCGTAGCTCCGGGTGATCCCCAGCCAGAGGCGAACCCTGAACCGATGGACTTAGGCTTAGAGATTCATACTCCGGTGGATATTTACGAAACTGTGGAATTACTGAGTAAGCGGACTATAGCTCTATTTCAAGGGAATCCCGATCGCACCATGGCAATTCTTGTCCGGGAAAATCGTCAGGGGAGCTTTTTAGCCCAACAACTCCAGACCCAAGCTAAGGCAGCCGGGCTAGTCATCTACGAAGTCCACGAAAACGATCGCCACTCCCATATTCCTAGAGAGATGCTCAGTCTTTTGCAGTTTCTCGATCGACCCCACTCCCCTGATTACCTCAAAGCTGCCCTCGAAATCCTTGTTAAACGGCAGTTAGTCCCCGCCCAAGACCTCAATGCCCTCGCCACTTTTCCAGAGCAGTTTCTCTATCCCAGCCCCCTCGACCCGCCCCAATCTGTTGCTGTCGCCACCGCTCGCCGCTATTGTACCCAACTCCTGCGGGCTAGGGGAGAACTGCCTTTGTATCATTTACCAACTTTTTTAGCCTTCACCCTCCGCTACGACCAAGCCGAACTAGCCACCAATGATAAACTCACGGAACGCTTAGGACAAAACCGGGGGAACCAAGACCTAGGGGGAGCGATCGACCACCTCCAAGAAATTATCAACACCGAAAGGCTCTCTTGGGTAGAAATCGAAAACCCCGAAGCCCAATATATCCGCCCCGGTCAACTGACGATCATCACCATGCACAAAGCCAAGGGACTCGACTGGGATTACGTATTTCTCCCCTTCCTCAACGAAGACGTGATCCCCGGTAGTCTCTACGTCCCCACCGGAGCGAAGTTTCTCGGTGAATATACCCTAGCTGAAGTTGCCAGAGCGCAGATCAGAGCCAAACTCCACACTTCGGCTACGTTTTACAGTGAGCCTGTCGAACCATTCAGTGATCACAATTCGGAAAGACTTAGTAATCAAGAAACCGACATTCCCCTCGCTGCCCAAGCGTGGCAAGAAGCAGAATATCTCAAAACTGCCGAAGAATTTCGCCTCCTCTACGTTGCCATGACCCGTGCTAAGCGTATCCTCTGGCTCTCTGCCGAAGAAAAAGCCCCGTTTAGCTGGAGTGTCTTTAACTTTCAGAGTAATTCCCAAGGTCATCTGCCTAATAATCTTCAAGGCAACACTAACCTTTCCCCCAAAAAGCCCTGTCCCGTTATCCCCGCTCTCCAGCAACAGTTTCCCCAGTGCGTAGTTTCTGGTTTTTAGGGATCAGGGAATTCGCCCTCAGTACAAGACAAAAAAGTGAAAAAGGTTGCAAAAGTAGAGAAGAAAAAGGTTAGCTCAGAGCCTAGGCCGTTATGGTCTTGATTTCTTAAGTTCTATAGTCCTTGATTTAGATTTGAACCATGACGCTTTCCGCTACTCTCTTCTTTTTTTGTTCTGTACTTAGGGCTTTTTATGTAAGTTCTCTCCGACGACAACGAGGATGATTGATATTTTAATGGCTACAGCTCTAGATCTAATTAATCCTCAACATCTAAAAAATTGGTTTCCTAAATGTTGTTACTGTCCTCTACAATCCTGAAAAGTACTGTATATTAACTTAGCTTTTTAGTCTAGTTTTTGAAGCAATAATTATCTCACTTACGCAAGTTTTGGATTCATTAGTGATGGCAGGTAGCAGTCGAGGAGAAGAGCAGATTTTTCATTAAGAGATTATTAATTTTCTTGATCAAAGTGGGAGTTGAGAAGCGTCTCTTAATTATCTATAGAAATCATAAATAACGTTTACTTATCCCTATAAAAGCGAAACTTGAGCCTAGACAATTTGCTTTTTCACATTTTCTAAATCTATATAAATGAAGCATAGGTCTTTTGATTAAAGTTTAATTAAAGACTCAATAAATATAAATATGGACTCATCTTCGGCTATATTGATATTACAACAAAAAATACAACAAGAAATATCCACTCAAAACTTTTTGTTGGCATAGTCTTTCTTTTAGAAAAAAGATTATCAATAACCATGAATATTCAAAAATTATTCCAAATTTTTCCTTGTATCTATGCAGAATTCTCCGACTATTAATGATCAAATCAATCAAAAAGTGTGGCTAACTCAATCAGATTATGTCAAAAAAATTCGTCCACTTTTGCCCCCAGAGGCTTTTATTCCAGATCAAGATCGGGTTTGGATTTTATTAATTAATCTGGCAATTTTGATTGCTGGCTGGTCGATCGCTTCCTATTTAGATCAATGGCGATGGTACTGGCTCTGGCTATATCTGCCCTTCTCCCTAATTATGGGAAATAGTGTAGTTATTTTACTTTTCAGTAGTCACGAGCTAATGCACAGTAAGTTGGTAAAAAATCTCCGACTCCGGCAGGTGCTTAGTCTCTTGGGGTTGACCATGCTCTGGATGCCGCCGACTCTCTGGAAAGCCGTCCACAACCGGGAGCATCACAATAAAACTAATTCTCTCCAAGACCCCGATCGCAACTACCTAGAATCTCAACCCAAAACTTGGGGCAAATGGATTCAAAATGCCTTTGTGCCTTCTTCTGAGGTTAACCCCATCTTTTTGACCATCGGCATGGCTCACGCTTGGGGAGTCCACACCTTTAGAAACCTGACCTCGGTTTTGCTGTTTAACGATCGACAAGCTCAGTATCCGGTAGTTGCTTTTACAGTCAGCGAGAAGGAAAGAAGAGCGATCGCCCTAGAGTTATTAGTCATGATCGGGCTACATCTCAGCATTGTCGCTAGTTTGGGCTTTCATCCCGTGAAGTTGCTGCTGGGATATTTTCTGCCCATTTGGATTGGCTACAGTGGCTTGATTTTCTATATCTATACCAACCATATGTTGTGCCAGATGACCCCAGAAAACGATGTGTTGATCAATAGTCTTTCCATCCGAGTGCCCAAGATTTTCGATCGCCTCCATTGCAACTTTTCCTACCACACCGAGCATCACATCTTCCCCGGCATGAATTCCGATTACTATCCCCTTGTCCAACAACTCCTCCAAACCCACTACCCCGATCGATTTAATCTCCTCAATGCTGGAGAGGCTTGGCAACTGATGCTGAAAACCCCCCGCCACTACCAAGCAGAAAATATTTTCACCGACTGGTCGAGCAGTAAATCTGTCCCCTGTCCCAATTTGTGTGCCAATTTGCCCTCTAATTTACCTCCTCAAGGGCAGGGAGAAGCTCAAGAGCTACCAAAGCTACAAAATACGATTTCCTAGTTAGGCTAAGATGAGCAATTAATAATTTCTGGGTAGATATTTGATTAATAGATTCAAGGTGGGCCTTGCCCACCCTACTACCCATAAGGTGCAGAAAGTTGAGGGGGGTGTGTAAACGTAACTTATGGCTACAAATCGTCAAAAAGCGACCCTAGGGGCTGTGCTGATTCCGGCTACAGCTTGGCTAGTGATCTTCTTTATCATTCCCTTGCTGATCGTTCTTGTTTATAGTTTCTTGGAGCGGGGAACCTACGGCGGGGTGGAATGGAGTTTTACTTTCGAGAATTACCAAAGATTGTTTAATCCTTTATTTTTGGGCGTAATGGGTCGATCGATCTGGTTGGGGGTTGTCACCACCGTGATTTGTCTACTGATTGGCTATCCCATGGCTTACTACATTGCCACTGCTCCCCCTCGCTGGCGAAATGCTCTGCTATTGCTGGTAATCGTACCTTTTTGGACGAACTTTTTGGTACGTACCTATGCTTGGATTTTGATTCTCCGTTCGGAAGGTCTGATCAATGTGGCTCTCCAGAGTACCCAGATTATTGATCAGCCCCTAGAGTTGCTGTTTACCCCCTTCGCTGTCACCATCGGCTTAGTCTACGGCTATCTGCCCTTTATGATCCTGCCCCTCTACTCCACGATCGAGAAATTCAACTTTTCCCTCGTGGAAGCCGCCCAAGACCTCGGAGCCAACGACCTCAAGAGCCTAATTCGGATTATTATTCCCCTAACCATGCGGGGGATCATTGCGGGTTCCCTCTTGGTATTTATCCCCGCCGTGGGAGCCTTCATCACCCCAGATATTCTCGGTGGCGCCAAAACCCTCATGATTGGCAATATCATCGAAAATCAATTTCTGAGAACCCGTCACTGGCCCTTTGGTTCCGCCCTTTCCATGTTGTTGATGGCGGTGGTCTTAATTCCCGTAATGATTTATTTTCGCACTGAGGAGGCCCGCTCCTGATGGCTATTTCTTTACCCAAATCCCCCGGTACAGATTCATCGAGGGAAAAGTTTCCCAAATTTGAGATTTTCATACGCCGTTGGGGTGGACGATCGCTGGGACTATTTACTGCCTTGGGGTTTGCCTTTATTTATATCCCCATTTTAATCTTGGTGATTTACTCCTTCAACCTGTCCCGGACTAGCGGTGTTTGGACTGGGTTTACCCTCAATTGGTACAGCAGTCTTTGGCAAGGAGCCACCAATCAATCCTTGGATATTTCTACTGTTTTGATCTGGGATGCTTTGCGGAATAGCCTAATTGTGGGCAGTATTTCCACGGTCATAGCAACGGTGCTGGGGACAATGCTGGCGATCGCCCTAGAGCGGTTCCGGTTTCGGGGCAAAGCCCTCATTGAGGCTCTAGTATTTCTGCCGATCATTATTCCAGAAATTACCATGGGGATTTCCCTGCTGGTGTTTTTCTCCCTTGCCTTTCAACTTTTCCAAACTCTTACAGGAATTCGGCTGGTATTAGGATTGCCCACGGTAATTATTGGGCATGTTAGCTTTAACATTTCCTTTGTGGTGATCACCATCCGCGCCCGCCTTGCCGAGTTGGATCCCAGCCTTGAAGAAGCTGCCCTCGACCTCGGAGCTAGTGAACTTCAAGCCATTAAGCGAATTATCCTGCCCCTGATTGCTCCTAGTATTTTTAGTGCCGGATTATTGGCATTTACGCTATCATTAGATGATTTTATCGTCACCTTTTTTACTAGTGGCATCGGCTCCACCACCCTGCCGCTCTTTGTCTATGGCATGATCCGGCTGTCTGTCACCCCGGCGATCAATGCTATTTCTACCCTGATGTTAGCTGTCTCCCTAGTGTTGGTGATCTCTTCTACATCAGTTCAACAAAAGGCGGCGAGGAATTAGTCAGTAGTTATGTGGATAACAGTTATTTGGGCTAAAGTAATGTCAAAATCCTTCCCAACTTAACTAGCCATCATGCTCATTCTCAGGAAGTAATATCTATGTTTAGAAGATTATCGAGATTATCTATATTCATTGCCCTATTTGTGTTTACGGCTTTGTTGGCGATCGCCTGTGTTGCCCCCGATCCCAATGCCTCTAACAATAACCCCGGAAGTAGCTCCAGCCCCGCCGTCAAAACCCTCAACCTCTACAACTGGACAACCTATATCGATCCAGAAGTAGTCAGGGAATTTGAACAGAAATTTGGGGCTAAGGTTAAGTACGATACCTTTGATAATAATGAATCCCTCTACGCCAAAATTAAAGCGGGGAATCCGGGCTATGACATTATTGTGCCTACGGATTATATGGTAGAAATCATGGTGGCGGAGGGTATCCTCGAAGAGCTGAACCTTGAAAATATTCCCAATCGCAAAAACCTTAGTCCCCGCTTTCAGAACCTGAGTTTTGACCCCAATAACAAACACAGTATCCCCTACCAGTGGGGAACCCAAGGGCTTGGTTATAACATCAAAGCAACAGAGGGCGAGATTGACAGTTGGGAAGAGGTTTTTGATCCCAAGTACCAAGGACGGGTAGGATTATTGGATGATATGCGGGCAACTCTAGGCGTAATGCTGATCTATTTGGGCTACAGTCCCAACACTAAGAACGCCGAAGAAATTGCTGAAGCTAGAGATGCCTTGATTAGTCTCCGGGATAATATTGCTGCCTTTCATCCTGATACAGGGCAGGATTTGCTTGCCCAAGGACAGGTAGATTTGGTGGTGGAGTATAGTGGGGATATTTTCCAGAAAATGGAGGAAAACCCAGATTTTCGCTATGTGATTCCTAAGGAGGGGACTATTTTTTGGACGGATAACCTGACGATTCCTAAGGGTGCGCCCAACCGGGAATTGGCAGAGCAGTTTATCAACTTCATTTTGGAACCGGAGATTGGAGCCAAGAATTCTAATTTCATTAAGTATGCCAGCCCGAACCAAAGGGCGATCGACCAAGGTTTAATTGATCCTGATTCCCTCAAAGATCCCGGTATCTATCCCGATCCCGAAGTCCTGACCAAACTGCAAATTATCGAGGATGTAGGCGAGGCTACTAGACTTTATGATGAAGCCTGGACAGAGGTGAAGGTGTCGATCGGGGGATAATTAGTAGGTATGTACATCTCCTATAAATCTCTAGATATTCTTGGCTGGTTTGGAGCAAGCATCCGAAGATATCCCAAGAACTCCGCAGAAACTCTGACATCTGCTAAGATTAAATCTATAGATGTACCACAATCAAATAAAACTGTTAATTACCATTAATTATAGAGGGTAGAAATTTATGAGTTGGTTAAAAAGACTATTCGGCATGGATAAAGCCCCTGCTCAGGCTTCCGTATCCCCTACACCAGCAGCACCAGCGTCTACGCCGGGAGCAGCCCCAACAACTAGTGCAACAATTGCCCCCGAACGGATGGGTTTAACTGGTGAGTATGACGAGAGTGGTTTAGCGAAACGAGTGGCTTTTGCCTATGATCAGGATGCTGAATTAACAAATATTCCCTCGGTGGATGTGCTGCAAACAGGTAGCACTGTGGTATTACGAGGACTTGTCCCCAACCAGACCCTCTTGAGTAAGTTGATTACCGTCGCTCAATCAGTAAATGGGGCAACCCAAGTAGATAGTAGTGGATTAGCCGTGGGGATTCCTCCAGAACGGGTGGGTTTAACTGGAGAGTATGATGAGAGTGGACTTGCCAAACGGGTTGTCCAAGCTCTGCAACAGGATGCCAGCGTCAGTAGTGCAGCTCCCTTTGATA
Organism: Microcoleus sp. GA_180221_E-2-1-MAG-45_12; assembly: GCA_020692245.1. GTDB lineage: Bacteria > Cyanobacteriota > Cyanobacteriia > Cyanobacteriales > JAAUUE01 > JAAUUE01. Next base: position 42,237 of record JAIMKT010000023.1, on the reverse strand, counting down.
TTTCCCAAACCATCAGCACCGTGGTCGTCCGGGGCAAAGTGCCTAGCCAAGACATCCTGAACAAAATCGTCGCGATCGCTAAAGGAGTTTCGGGAACTACCGCTGTCAAAACTGATGAAGTCAGCATTGGTTAACCCCAAATTAGGGCTGTGATCACTTTTAAATCTTTTGTGGCTCATGCATCACAATCCTATTACAGTTAATAATCTTAGTTATGCCTATCCTGATGGGACGGAGGCTCTACGGGAAATTAGCTTCTCGATCGCTGCAACGGAACGGGTGGCTCTGATCGGGGCAAATGGTTCCGGGAAATCCACCCTCCAACTCCATCTCAATGGTATCCTCCTCCCCCAAGCAGGAGAAATTATTGTGGGGGAATTGCAAGTAAAGCTGGAAAATCTCCAAGCAATTCGTAATTTTGTGGGGCTGGTATTTCAAAATCCCGATGACCAGCTATTTATGCCGACGGTGGGGGAAGATGTCGCCTTCGGTCCGAAGAATTTAGGCTTACGGGGTCTGGAATTGAGATCGAGGGTCGTGAATGCCATGATGGCTGTGGGTTTGGATGTAGATATCTACAGTTCCCGGAGTACAGAAGCTCTCTCTGGGGGAGAAAAGAAACGGATTGCGATCGCTGGAGTATTAGCTATGCAGCCGCAAATTTTGGTGTTTGATGAACCTTCAGCCCAGCTAGACCCCCGTTCCCGGAGACAATTAATCCAACTTCTCCAATCTCTCCCCCTGACCCAACTCATCGCTACCCATGACCTCGACCTCGCCCTCGAACTCTGCCCCCGGACGATCGTCCTCAGCCAAGGTAAGGTAGTCTACGATGGCAGCACGACAGCGGTGATGGGCAATGCCGAATTTCTCCTCGATCATGCCCTCGAAGTTCCCCTCAGCTATAGCCGTCCCTACTGTCTCATTGCCGATGCCCCCATCCAGCTTAATTAAAAACAGAAAAACCACTTAGCTGCTTCTCCGCCTCCTCCACAACCTACTCCATCATTTATCAATATCCTCATCTTTTCGATCAAAACTAGTTTGCGCTCAATCATGGGAACATCACAAAAGGTATGATGAATTATATGATAAAATATACAAGATAAGTAAATATCTAAATTCTTTGCTTTTCTCTTCTGCTATGAGCCAATTACAAGGAAAACAGCGTGTTACAGTCACCATTGATGCCAAATTACTTAAGGCTGTAGATCAACTATCAGAAAATCGCTCGGCAGCGATCGAAGAAGCTCTGCATCTATGGCATAGACAGCAAATTGAAGCCCAACTACAAAGATTCTATACAAATCGTAATTCCCCGAGCCTTCAAGAAGAAGAACAATGGGTGCAAGCAACTCAAGATAAAGCGATCGATAGTTGGGAAAAGGAAGCATCCTAGTAATTATGAGTGATTTCCCCCAGCAAGGCACAATCTATTTAGCCAAAGCCCTAAAGCAGGCAGGGGATACCAAAAAACGCCCCGTTCTGATTGTCTCTGTGGATATCCGCAATCGCTATGGCTCAACGGTTCTAGTCGTGCCATTTTCATCAGATATTGTCGCCTCAGCAGGCAATCCTTGCCGTATTCTTGTCCCTGCTGGTACAGGTGGATTAGAGAAAGACTCGGTAACGATGGGGGATCTAATTACCACTGTGCAGAAAAGTTATTTAGAGCGTGGTCCTTACGGCAGTATTGATAGTCAGTTGCTCCAACAGGTGCTACAAGGCGTGCAGATTGCTTTGGGGATTTACGAGTAATACAAAACACCTACAAACATTAATAATTAGCTTTGGATAAAACACTGCTTTGGCAGAATTACGGTCACGATCGTCACAAGTTACCAAGAGGTCAGGGTAGAAAAACTCCCCATGAGGCGAAATTCCCACTTTTGCATCAGAACCAAGGACTCGACAATTTTTCCCCCGCAAGTGTGGACGCAACAAAGAAATCAAATTAGTCGCCACCAGACTATGGGCGATCGAGCCTCCTGCCATTGCTAAAACATCACCGTTGATATATTCATAACGGATTTCTTGTTTCGCTTCCCATTCAAAGTATTCATCGGGCGATAGCTTGTGATCATCAGATAAAGCGACCATAATTTTGACCTCAGAAAATTAGTCCTACATTTCAGTAAGTATTAAATTCAATTTAGTAATTCAATTTAAGGGTTGATTTTTGGTGTTAGCATAATACTATCGTTATAACAAGTTGTATTAACATCTATGAGTTCCAAAACTTATACCCTCTCACCCGCCAAAATTGGCAATTCTTTAGGCTTTAGGCTGCCTGCTTCCTTTTATCGTGATCATCCTCAGTTTAACAATGCGACTGGATGGGTAGAGGTCTTAGCTAACAATACATTGATTGTAAAACTTGAACCAACAACACCTGAGTTAGAAGAGGAAGAAGAGGATGACTTAATCCTTAGTTTGTTTTTAGACTTCATTACCAAAGATGCTCTCAAAAATAGTGATCACCTAGAAGCTTATACCGAGGCAATGGCTCAAGCAGATGATGAACTGCTCGCAGGAGTTGACCTAGAGCCATGAGTGCGATCATCCGTAATGGCTGGGAAATCTACTTCCATCGCCATCTATTTGGCAAACAAAGGCAACAGCTAAAAGCTCAAGTCAGTCAACTAAAGCTTACTATCCCACCTGAGGAGTTTGTCAAACATCCCACGGTCAAACTTTTAGCAGCCGTGATGAAAGGGATCAAAGAGAAAATAGTTGTTGATCCCTTTGCGCCTCAATTTACCCTTAAAGGTTCCCTGAAGCACTATGGACGCTTAAAAGGCATGGGACTAAGCGATCGCCATCGGTTATTTTTTCGGGCTTTTGCATCAGGCGATCGGCAAGTGTTGATTATTCTATGGCTAGGATTCCCTCGTAAAGAAGGTGATAAAAACGACTGTTATGAAGTTTTCTCACGCATGGTTCGCAATGGCGACTTTCCCAACGATCTAAACAAATTATTAGCAGAAGTTGAGTTTATCTAATCTCTCTCTAGCCTCTCCATCGCCCCCAAATCGCCTTTAGGAGTCTCTAACAAAGGCTCTAGTAAATTAATCATGACCTCAAATTGAAACTGTTGGACAAGTTCTTTCAGGTTCTGGGCTAACTCTAGTTCGGTGGCGGGAATCTCCTTGAGCAGGGACAAAATTAAATCCACTTCGCCCTCGATCGCCGCCTTGTAGAGTTGCTGAATCCAAGCTTGGGGCATAAAGGCTAACTGTTCAGGAGTTAAGGTGAAGGCTGGAGCAATCTTTGACTCTTCCTCGGCGTAGATGTACTGCACACCGAGGTACTTAGCGAGAGTATCAAAAATATCTTGCTCCCGAAAAGGCTTGGGCAGAAAATCATTGCAACCAGAAGCGAAGGTGATATATCTTTCCTCCTCCAAGACACTGGCGGTGAGGGCGATAATAATCGTATCTGCACCTTGGGGCGTGGATCGAATATGCTTGGTTGCCGTATAGCCATCCATGCCCGGCATTCTGATATCCATCCAGATCAGATGGGGATACCAAGTGGCCCAGAGCTTAATCGCCTCTTCACCATTACTGGCTTCCCGCAACTGGAAACCCAAGGGATTCAGCATTTTGATCAATAGTTGCCGATTGATGGGCTTATCATCCACAATCAAAATTCTATAGATGGGTTGTCCGGGGACAAGACCGAGGATCGATCGATTCCGTTGGGAGCGGGAAGCTTCCCTCAATCTGGGGTGATTTTCGCCAGTCCCCAAGGCAGCTTGGATCTGAAACTGAAAAGTTGAGCCTTGCCCCAAGGTACTTTCTAGGCTAATATCTCCCCCCATAAGTTGGATGAATTTGCGACTGATGGTTAAGCCTAACCCTGTTCCTTCTTGGGTTGCTCGTCCCGCCTCCGCTTGGTTAAAAGCCTCAAAGACGTGGGTTAATTCTTCGGGGGCAATGCCAACTCCCGTATCCCGGACACTGAAATAGAGAATAACTTTTTTAGCTCCTTCTTGAGGATCAAGGGAACTTTCAGGGAAGGCACAGTCAACACTGAGGACGATCGCCCCCTGCTCGGTGAATTTGATCGCATTGGTGAGGAGATTAATTAATACTTGCCGCAGCTTGATGTCGTCGGTGCAGATATAAACTGGGACTTCGGGGCTACGTTCAAAAATTAGGGACAAATTAGCACCACTAGCCCGGAGTTGCAACATGGCTTCTAGGTCGTCTAATAAAGTATGCAGATTAAACTCTTGAATATTTAAAGCAGTTTTGTTTGCCTCAATTTTTGATAGGTCGAGAATATTATTAATTAGGGTCAGCAGATAGTCGCCACTCCGGTAGATGATATCAGCATTTTCGTACTGTTCCTCTGGCAGATTGGGTGTGTGTTGCATGAGTTGAGAGAAACCCATAATGGCATTGAGGGGCGATCGCAATTCATGACTCATGTTGGCAATGAAGGTACTTTTGGCATGGTTAGCAATTTCTGCTTTTTCCTTGGCAATGGCGAGTTCTATCGTCCGCTCGGCGACACGTTGCTCTAGGGTTTCAAAGGAGATTTGAAGCTGAATCACCATCATATTAAAAGATTTAGCTAGGGCTGTTAACTCCCGAATTCCTCCGGTAGCGACTACAGGCTGGAGTTCTCCTTGGGCGATCGCTCCACTAGCTGCATTAATTTTTTTGACTGGGTTCGTGATCCATTGGGCGGTAATTATCCCCAAGCCCGTAGTCACAATTAGCGAGAGTAAACACAGCAAAATTGTCGAATTATTATTAGCATTAATCCGAGCCATAAAATCTGCTTCCGGCACCACTACCACCACTAACCAATCTAAGCCATCAGTATCTTGCCAAGAATTTAACTGAATAAACTGTTTCTGCCCATCCCGCCAAAAGAATAGTTGCTGACTGCCTTGAATATTTTGGAACTTGCCAAATTTTTGTTCTAAATACTTTGCTGTCGCCTGAATCAATGGGTCTTGACTCGCAGTTCCAGAGATACGGATTGCTTGTTCTTCCACAAGTTTATAGGGCTTTTCATTACTAGAATCAGCCACCAATAAGCCATCCCGCTCGAGGATAAAGACCTTCATGGAGGGACTTCCCTGAATAGTTTTCAGGAAATCACTAATTTCTGATAGGCGCTTTTCTACACCAATACTGCCAATTATTTGTTGATTTTCGTCATAAAGGGGATGCCCGTAGGCGATCGCTAAGGGATAGGGCGGAAATTCCCATGTATAAATAGAAGTCCACATGGGCTTTTTGGCTCTCAAGGTTTCTGCATACCAGCCTTCCTGCTGAAAATCGTAGGGAATCGGTTCTTGGGTATATCTAGTCTTTTTGCCTTGGCTATCTGTGGCATAACTATGAACATTATTATTGCCATAGAATTTGGGCAGGATTTCTGAAATTTCAATTAAGTCATCTTCAAAAATATATCCCGTAGCAATAAATTCCCCTTGGGTATTGCCGTACAAAATAAAACCTGATCGAGCAAGTTGGGTTTGTTTCCAAAGATAGTGTTGAAATTGTTCTAAATTTTCGGTACTAACTAATCCGGTGGCGATCGAGTCGGCATTTAGTTTCGCTGAGTTACGAGCTTGTTCGAGGTAATTATCAAGATGTTTATCTACCCGGATATTCACTTCATTCATCAATTGGTAAGCCAGATCATTCACGGCTTGTTGACCATTCCGAAAGGAAAGATAACCAACTAAGCCTACAGCCATAGAGATTTGCAAAACAAAGGGGACAATTAAGACCAATCTCAGGGGAAGTTGTTGAGAGTTAGGCGAGTCAGGTGTTTGTTGCTGGAATCTACGGATAAAATTGTGGATCATTACAATTACCAATTTTCTGGAGTCGGCATCCAAATCAGCAATATTTCCACCTGAGAAATAATGGAGCCGCAAGGAATAGACAGTTCATTGTTTCGCACCTAGACAAATAAAACATGAATGTAGTGGTAGTGATGACTGAGATAGCAACCATCAAAGGCGTAACCTCTCAACTATATGTTGACTATATTACCAAAGATTGATCAACCCAAATTTTGACATTAGTTTTCCTCAAATAGCCCAGTGAACCACTCGGCAAAAAATATTTCCTTATATTTTAAATTTTTAAGGGTTTCGATCGAGCTGCCAGAGAATACCCCAGATTGCCATGGCTCGGAGATAGTGACAGGCTCGGAAAGTTCCGGCGGCGGTAATGGCTTCGGGAGTCCGAAATTGTAACCCGTTGGTATAAACCTGCTGGACTACCGCTTCTGTGAGTTGCATTGCCTCGGCTTTCATTCCCATTTGGATCAAGAAGGCAGCTAAACCAAAATTAATCCCTGTCCACACTTCGAGGGGATGGGTAGCTTCTGGGTCTACGGGCGTACCATCGAGTTTCACTCCATTGGCTGCACCAAATTTCCCAGCGTAGAACTTAAGAAAACAAGAATCGTAGATGGTTTTCAGAGCAGAGAGAGTGCATTCCTCGGGGACAATATCCGGCAAATTGAGGAGTCTGGCGTAAAACTGCCCACAGAGCTGATCCGTCATCACTACTTCCGAACCACTACCCGTATCGAGATTATAAAACTGCCCATTCCAGAGTTTGGCTTGGTAGAGGGGTTGGGATTGGGCAAACCATTGTTGATAGGTAGAAATCGTATCTGCGAGTCCGGGGATGGGGTCTGGTTGAGTGAGGAGAATCTGCCCGATCGCGATCGCACTCTCCAAAGCTGCCAGCCATAATCCCCCACAGTAGGCACTAATCCCCTGTAACCGCCAATCATCAAAGGTTTGATCCGGTGCGCCAGAATTTTCGGGAATCCCGTCCCCATCTAGATCAAAGGTCTTCAGGTACGCCAGAGCCTCAACGATCGTTCCCCAGCAATCTCGTAAAAATCCCACATCCTGACTCCCTGTAAACAAAAAGTAGCGATGGATTTGCAACACAAAATCACTAGGTAAATCTTTCCAGAGGTTGCAGTCTTGGTAACTGGTGTAATTGCTTTTTGCCCAGGGATGCTCATTGGGCGCACCGAGATCGTGGGGTGTGGCTCCCGCAATTTTTCGCACTGCCGGGGCGTTGTTGTAGCCAATTACCCTCGGAGTTGGATCACTGGTGGGAATAGCTCTGGTAAAGGCTTCTAGCACCGCCTTCTCTAGTTTGGGAAAGAGCATTAATAGACCAAAACCACCGTAGAGGCGCACATCTAGGCTTTCATACCAACGATAATCCAGACATTCCAACACCCCAAACTGCCCTATGGGATCCCGTTCATCGGCGGCAGTCCACACGGCACCCCCTTGGGTCAACAGGTATAGTTCATTAAAAAGAGCCATTTTGAACCAGTCGGGGAGGTTCGATCTATCCAAGATCGGCTGCTGCCATGCCAAGATCGATTCCTTCCACATCTCATGATGCTTGAGGGCGGTGCGTACCATCGTCCAAGCATCCTTCCCTCGCCGTCCAAAAAAGTCGGTGTAGCGGCGGAAATACTGGGCTTCCCCAAAAGCCAACACCGGAAAATCCCAAGCCAAAACAAAGGGAATTACTCTGGTTTTTCCCGGACGGAGGGTAAAGCGAATAGCAAAGGCTCCAGCGATCTGCTCTCCCGGATCGGCAGGGGTTTCATCTTCAAAATCACTCAGGGAACCATCGTAGGCAAAGTTATCCCACACTTCGCCGCCGTCGCTCTGGGGATGCCACCGGGTATGACAGAAGGATTCTAGGGCAATATTACTAATACTTGCCATGCACATTTGCCCTTCACCGGGGAGAATCTGCTCGTCGTCCATGCGGATGCGATCGAACAAACACCCCACTCGATGATGATCCACAATCCACTGATTCAAATTCCCCGTACTATCTCCCCACCGGGGCTGGTATTCATACACAGGGCTGCCATCGTCCCGGACGCTGATCTGGGGATTATTCACGGCGTTGTTGAACCAACCAATGATATTCTGCCACGTAACCATAATGCTCATGGTGATGGGGCGATCGGTGGGATTGTGGGCTGTCCATTCAAATATGGCGAGGGGGTAGCTACTTTCTTGGTAAGAATCTGCCCAAATGGGGGAAAACTGCTCACAGGTTAAATTTGCCTCAAATACACCTTCGTACTGATACCAACTACGAGGATAAAGGGCGTGGTAAGTACCTTGATTCTGGGGATACCATTGCCACCGAGATAGACTGCCATCTTTAGGAGGCTGGGTATTCATGGCGTAGGCTTTGGCTTGTCCGCCTTCGGGTTGCTCGAAGACACTAAATTGGCAGGCAGGAATGGACTTAAAAGTATGTTCAGCACCGTAGAGATGCCAGAGGTTAAAATCCCCATTGCTCGATCGACCAATACACCCGCCCCCAAATCCACCCAAGGGCATTCCGTGATGAGGCCCGTCATCAAGGTTACTGGCATAGCGCACGGTGTAGGGGTTCTCCCAACCTTGCCCAATGGTACGGCTCCAAGCAGCTTCAGGAATCAAGGGTCGATCGGGGGGATTGGTAGTCATGCTTTACAAAATTTTTATAGTTTTCCCCATTTTAAAGGTAATTATCCATAAATGAAACTCTCGCCAATCCGTGGCTCATTCCAAAAGAGGTCTAAGGAGAATGCCCAATCAGTTATGATGGAAGTATCAAAGATTTGGAGGTATGAAATTATGCCACGTTTTTTATTAACTTGGTTGCTGACAGCAGTTGCCCTGATCCTGACTTCAAAAATTGTCCCCGGATTTGCCCTAGATAGCATTACGGCAGCAGCGATCGCAGCGATTGTGATGGGTCTGGTTAATGCGGTAGTCCGTCCCATTCTCGTAATTTTAACTCTGCCCTTGACTCTGCTAACTTTGGGCTTATTTCTGTTAGTGGTCAATGCCCTCTCTCTAGGATTGGTGGCGTACTTTACCCCCGGATTTACAATCACTGGTTTCATTCCAGCTTTGATTGGCTCGATCGTGCTTTCCTTTGTTTCCGGCCTTCTCGATAGCTTTTTCCAGCCCAAAGAAGCCTAGAAATTATCTCTATCAGCAGATAAATACTTTCTATCTAGTAGTTTTCTACTAGATTTTTTTTTAGCCTTAATAAATCTTTTGAGATGAAATATCTGGTGATTGTAGAAAAGTCTGATCCTAACTACTCTGCCTATGTTCCTGATTTGCCGGGATACGTAACTACAGGGAATAGCATTATCGAAATTGAGCAAAATATTCAGGAAGCAATTAATGGACATCTTGCCATCATGAAAGAATTTGGGGAGGCTCCATCAGAAACCTTTCACAAAATTGTTCTCAATAGTCCCGAAGTAGTTCTTTTACAGGTATTTATTCCTGAGTTAGCAACTGCCTAGATGGAAAGACTAAAAAATCCTAGCTCTAAACGTAGTATCTCTGAAAAAAGGGAGATTACAGAGGAGATCCATAAGAGTTAGCGATAATCTCCTCTGAAATAAGAACTAGATAAGAGCTAATTACCAGCGAGAATTTTTGCTGCTATGGCGATCGCCCCACCGGGATTAGAGACACTATGCCCCAATTCTTGGAGAGTTGCTTCAAGCGCCGCAATGGCTGTCAAGATATCTCGATCGCTCACATAGCCCAAATGCCCGATGCGGAACATCTTCCCCTTCATGGCATCCTGACCATCGGCAAGGACAATATTAAAACGCTTCTTCATGGTCGATCGAATCTGTTGAGCATCCACACTCACCGGAACTACCGCCGTAATTGCTGGACTACCGCAGTCATCTGCCGTGTATAGAGGTAACCCCAAAGCCTTCACCGCCGCCCTCGTTGCTTGCATCTGCCGTTGATGACGCTGGAAAATATTTTCTAAACCTTCCTCTTCCATCATGGTCAAAGCCGTGTGCAAAGCTACAATCATATTTACCGACGAAGTGAAGGGGGTGCTATTCTTGGCAGATTCCTTCCGATACTTGCCCAAATCTAGGTAATACTTCGGCAACTTCGCAGTTTTGTAGGCTTCCCACGCCTTGGGACTCACCGCCACAAACCCCAATCCCGGCGGGATCATGTAACCCTTCTGGGAACCGGAGGCAATCACATCAATCCCCCACTCATCCATAGGCAGATGCACTGCCCCTAGACTGGTGACAGCATCCACGATCGTCAAGGCAGAGCCGTGGGCTTTCACATGGCTATTAATGGTTTTGAGATCATTCAACACCCCAGTAGAAGTTTCACTAAAGGTGACAATCACGCCTTTATAGCTCTTGGCAGTATCTGCCTCTAGTTTTTGGCGAAACTCTTCTGGGTCAAGGGGTTTACCCCAGTCAGCCTTCACTTCATCTACTTGCAATCCGTAGGCGTTGCAGACTTCTACCCACCGCTCCCCAAACTTGCCATTGGAACCGACCAAGACTCGATCGCCCGGACTAAAAAAGTTAATAATCCCCGCTTCTACTGCCCCGGTTCCGCTTGCTGTGAGGATCAACACATCATGCTGAGTTTGGTGGAGCCACTTTAATTTTTGAGTGACCGACCCGATCACGTCCATAAAATCTTTACTCCGATGCCCCACCGGATGTTTTGCCATATCCAGCAATACCTGCTCTGGAACTGGTGTCGGGCCTGGAATCATTAACATTAATTTGGCATCCATAACTCTTGTCCTAATATTATTTAAAATTTAATGTTTAATCAGTGTAGCGCCTGTGTATTAATTAACTTCTTGCCAGACTCTCGCCAAACTCCCTCAAGATTTGCCTATAACCTTTGCCCTGACTCCATCATGCCTCCATCCTCAAACCCATCCCCAAATCCATCCTCAAATCCTTTCTTAAATTCTGCCCCGCCCACCTATCTCACCCCCCAAGAACTAACCCAATGGCAGGCAACCCTCGCCGAGGCCGATCGCCACAATATCTTTTGTCACTGTCATGGCTGTGGTTACGAATGGGTAAGTTCTCAAGTAGAAACTATCTGTTCTCAATGCAGTGGGAGAAAAATTGAATCGATCGCCTGTTGGCAATTTCCTGATGATTGATCTCTAAGCTAAGATATAGCCATCGTCAAATTAGTTGATTCAACAGCATCTCAGCCCTAATGAGAGATAGCCCATGGTACTAACCACCTTAGAACTCCGCCAAATCGAAGTAAAACCGGGCAACTGCCTGACCCTACACCATGTTAGTTGGCTCCAATTTGAGCAAATATTAGCGGAAATGGGAGACGATCGCCATGCCCGGATTGCCTACTATCAAGGAAATTTAGAAATCCAAATGCCTTCCCCCGAACATGAAAAAGCCAAGGTACTGATTGGTGAATTTATCAAAATTTTACTAGATGAATTAAAAATGGACTGGGAACCCTATGGTTCTACAACTTTCAAACGGGAAGAAATGTTAGCAGGGATTGAACCAGATGATTGTTTTTATATCGAAAATGCCCGACGGATGATCGGAATGCGGACTCTAGATTTATCAGTGGATCCGCCCCCAGATTTAGCCATCGAAGTTGATGTCACCTCGAAAACAGAAATTAGTGCTTATGCTGCTCTCGGTGTCAAAGAACTTTGGTGCTATGCAGATAATAAGTTGCAGATTTTTCAGCTTCAGGGAGAAACCTATGTAGAGGTAAAAAATAGCCCTAATTTTCCCAATTTACCTGTAAAAGAGCTGATTATGGAGTTTTTAGAAATGAGCCGAACTGACCTTGCGAGCGTCGTCCGCCGTGGATTTCGACAACGGGTGCAGGAACAACTATCATTAAATAGTTACGGTGAATGAATAATTTGAGTGAATGTTTTCCCATGAGTAATGCCATTATTTGCACCAATGCCCTATCTAGCTTACCTTCCTTAGAGATGGCGATCGCTGAACTTGTGGAAAAGCTCAAGGCAAATTTCTCTGGAACCGCAGATTTGGGCGTGCTATTTATCTCTTCAGCCTACGCTAGTGAATATCCCCGTCTCATGCCCCTGTTGAAATCCCAGCTATCGATCCAAGCCTTAATTGGCTGTAGTGGTGGTGGGGTGATTGGCACAAATAGCGATAACGAAGCCCTAGAAATTGAAGAAGAACCCGCCCTGAGTCTAACTTTGTGGCAGTTACCAGAGATTAAAGTCCATACCTTCCATCTGCCCGCCGATGAATTGCCCGACCTCGATGGCTCTCCTGATCATTGGGTAGATTTAGTCGGGATTTCCCCAGCCGAGAATCCCCAATTTATTCTACTCGCAGACCCCTTTTCGGCAAGGATTAATGACTTGCTGCGGGGCTTAGATTTTGCCTATCCGGGGGCG
>JAIMKT010000023.1:24374-29968 GCA_020692245.1 Microcoleus sp. GA_180221_E-2-1-MAG-45_12 | reverse complement strand
TTGGCAAGTGGGGGAGAAGTGGGCTTTAAGAGTGGGTTGTTTCGAGATTACGAATTTCATCGGGAAGGAACCGTGGGAGTGGCTCTGAGTGGCAATTTAGTGCTGGAGACGATCGTCGCCCAAGGATGTCGTCCCATTGGGGATTTATTTCAAGTTACCAAGGGAGAGCGGAATATTATCCTCGAACTAGCTACCGCCGATCGCCCCAACCAACCCCTTGTGCCTCTGGAAGCCCTACGAGATATGCTCAATGCCCTGAGTGAGAGCGATCGAGAACTAGCTCAACATTCCCTGTTTATCGGTGTGGCTCGAGATGAATTTAAGATGCAATTGGGAGCCGGAGACTTTTTGATTAGAAATATGTTGGGAGTAGATCCCCGCTTGGGGGCAGTGGCGTTGGGCGATCGAGTCCGTCCGGGACAACGCCTCCAGTTCCATCTCCGGGATGCCGACACCTCCGCCGAAGATTTAGAAATCATGCTCCAAAAATATCAAAGAAAATCAGATCACGCCCCCGCCGGAGCTTTACTATTTTCCTGTCTCGGACGAGGAGCCAAACTCTACGGACAGCCAAATTTTGATTCCCACCTCTTCCAGAGTTACCTAGGTAAAATTCCCCTAACTGGATTCTTTTGTAGTGGCGAAATTGGTCCCGTGGCTGGAGATACTTTCCTCCACGGCTACACCTCCGTCTTCGGCATCATCAGCAATATTTAACCTGTCTAAATATTAGTAATATTTGCTTTTGAGCTTTTCAATATTTCAATAATAGAATTATTATCAATAGAATTATTATCAATAATTTAGTTAGTCGGACAGCAAAACCCTTAGAGTAAAAATTTCCTAGTAAGGTTGTCTTTTACCATGACAAAAACAACATTATCTGCTAAACATAATTTATCAGTAACTCAAACCCAGTAAATATTAATGACTGCCGTATCTTCAATTACAAAATCTCGTAACAAATCTAACAAATTACCTTGGACTTGGATAATTACTGGGGGATATTTATCCTTCATGTTGGTCATTCCCGTGATTGCGCTTTTTTTACGAGCCAGCACCACAGAAACATTCTGGGAGATTGCCACTTCGCCAACGGCTATTTCTGCCTACGATGTCACCTTTGTCACTGCCTTAATCGCCTCCCTGTTTAATGGCGTATTTGGCACTCTGATTGCGTGGGTCTTAGTCCGCTACGATTTTCCCTTAAAAAAACTCGTGGATGCAGCGATCGACCTACCCTTTGCCCTGCCCACGGCTGTTGCTGGTCTGACCTTGGCAACTATTTATAGTCCTGATGGTTGGTTGGGAAGATTCCTCACTCCTTTTGGAATCAGGGTTTCCTTCACTCGATTGGGGGTAGGCATTGCCATGATTTTTATTTCTCTTTCTTTTGTGGTGAGAACCGTGCAACCAGTCCTCCAAGAAATGCAAAAAGAAGTGGAAGAGTCGGCATGGAGCCTAGGCGCTTCTAAAAGCCAAACTTTTATTTTGGTGATTTTACCAACTTTAATGCCCGCTATTTTAACGGGAGTTGCCCTCGGATTTTCTAGAGCTGTGGGCGAGTATGGATCGACAGTAATTATTGCCTCTAACGTGCCTTTTCAAGATTTAATCGCTCCAGTTTTGGTGTTTCAGCGCCTAGAATCTTTTGACTATGCCGGAGCATCAGTAATTGGCTGTGTGATGTTAGTTATTTCTTTAATTATTCTATTCGCTATTAATTTATTACAAGCTTGGGGAAGTAAATATGACGATAACTAAGGAAAATATTGGCTCTAAATCTCAACCTTTCAAGATAGAAATCCTGCTGATTGTAATTAGCTTGGTATATATTGCTTTGATTATTTTCTTGCCAGCAGTGAATGTGTTTACCGAAGCATTTAAGAATGGAATTGTCCCCTTTTTTAGTAACTTTAGTAACCAAGACTTTATCTCGGCAATTCGGTTAACTTTGATCATTGCCTTTGTCTGTGTGCCTGTGAATACGGTATTTGGGTTGTGTGCAGCGTGGGCGATCGCTCGTCACAAATTTCCCGGTCGTGCCTTTATTATTAGCTTGATTGATTTGCCTTTTTCGATTTCCCCTGTTGTAGCTGGTTTGATGATCATGTTGATCTTGGGTCGTCAGGGTTGGCTGGGAGGTTTCCTAGAGGGTATTAACTTAAGAATTGTCTTTGCAACTCCGGGGATTGTTATTGCCACACTTTTTATTACTCTGCCCTTTGTGGCACGGGAAGTGATCCCGGTTCTCGAAGAAATGGGGCCGGAGCAGGAAGAAGCAGCTCGGACTCTGGGAGCCAATGATTGGCAAATTTTCTGGCGGGTGACTCTGCCGAATATTCGCTGGGGATTGCTCTACGGGGTGATTTTGACCAATGCCAGAGCTATGGGAGAATTTGGGGCGGTTTCCGTAGTTTCCGGGAATATTGCCGGAAAAACTCAATCTCTGCCTTTATTTGTGGAGCAGGCTTATAAGCAATATCAAACTCAGGAAGCATTCTCGGCGGCGGCTTTGCTGGGATTATTAGCTTTAGTCACTCTGGTAGCGAAGACGATCGTGGAGCAGAAAACTCAAATTAAAGACGTTGATTAACAGTAGAATAGTCCAGATTAATAAACTACTAATCTACGTATCAATAAATTAATGACTAAAACTGCATGGGTATTCCCCGGTCAAGGCTCCCAAGCTCTGGGGATGGGGCTAGATTTAATTAGCTTGGCAACAGCACGAGAAAAGTTTCAACAAGCCGAAGATATTCTCGGCTGGTCAGTGTTGGAAGTTTGTCAGGGTGAGGCTGAAAAGCTCAATCAAACTCTTTATACTCAGCCTTGTTTATATACGGTGTCGGCTATTTTAGTGGATGCTCTCAAGGATAAGGGACAACTGCCGGAAGTAGTGGCAGGGCATAGCTTGGGGGAGTATGTAGCTCTGTATGCGGCGGGGGTGTTTGATTTTGCCACGGGGTTGAGTTTGGTGAAATTTCGATCGCAACTCATGGATCAAGCTGAAGGAGGGAAAATGGTAGCCCTCTTGGGGGGCGATCGAGCGGAAATAGAAGCTGCCATTGCTACGGAAGCTGAGGTGGTACTAGCTAACGATAACTGTCCCGGTCAACTGGTCATCTCTGGAACTCCTGCCGGGGTGGATGCGGTGGTGAGCAAAATCAAAGTCAAAAAAGCTATGCCTCTCAAGGTTTCTGGAGCCTTTCATTCGCCGTTGATGCGATCGGCCGCCAGCGAATTTGCCCAAGCCCTCCAAGCTGTCCCTTTTACCGATGCCCAATTTCCCCTCCTCTCCAATGTAGACCCCACCCCTGCCACGGCTGCGGAAGTTCTCAAAGAGCGCCTCACTCAACAAATGACTGGCTCTGTGCGTTGGCAAGAAATTTCTCAACAACTACCCATCCTAGGAGTTGATCGAGTTGTGGAAGTTGGCCCCGGCAAAGTATTAACGGGTTTAATCAAGCGTACCTGTGAGGGTTTGATCCTCGAAAATGTTGGCAGTCTTGCAGATATTGCTAATTAATTAAATTCGTGATCATCAAAGGGTCATACTGAGGTGTTGGGAACTCGCCAGAGAAAATGAAGAAAGTAGCGGAGGAAATTTTAGCTCAGGAATACGATCGCCATTGCTATTGGATGGAACGGGCGATCGAACTAGCTGAAGCTGCCGGAGCCGCCGGAGAAATTCCCGTGGGGGCTGTGATTATCCATGAGGGAAAATTAATTGCCCAAGGCGAAAATCGTCGTCAACGGGATCACGACCCCACTGCCCATGCGGAAATCCTCGCCCTCCGAGCCGCCGGAAAATATCTAGGCACTTGGCACTTAGAAACCTGTACCCTCTACGTCACCCTCGAACCCTGCCCCATGTGTAGCGGAGCCTTGATCCTCGCCCGTTTGGGTCTATTGGTCTACGGTGCGGATGATCCTAAGACTGGCTGCATGAGAACGATCGACAACTTCAGCGATCGAGCCTTTTCTAACCACCATCTCCCCGTGATCCCCGGCATCAAAGAAGCCTCCTGTCGTAACCTTCTCCAATCTTGGTTCACCCAAAAACGCTCAACTAAATAATAGCGGCTAAAGCCGTTACTACAAAAGCAAAGTCAGCCCTCATCAACCTATACTAGACTCAAACACCCCTTCTAACTCCTTTACCTCCCTGTACCTCCCCTTACCTCCTTCACTTCTTCCCCTCATGTTTTCCCCCGCCCTCGAAAAAAAATATCTGAGACTCCAAAAAGAGCTAGCTGGTGGTGTGATTGCCATTGTTTTAACTGGCTTAATGGGGACACTCTGGTATCGATTTGTAGAAGGTTGGGAATGGATTGATGCCCTGTACATGACAGTAATTACCTTGGCAACCGTGGGCTTTATGGAAGTCCAACCCTTGGGAACCAATGGCAGACTATTCACCGTGTTACTGATTTTCATGGGGTTGATTACCTTTGGGTATATTGTTAACCGCTTTACAGAAGCGATCGTTCAAGGCTATTTTCAGGAAGGGATTCTCTTACGCCAAAGGAAACACCTTGTGAATAATTTGATCGAGCATTATATTCTCTGTGGATTTGGCAGGATTGGGAAACAGATTGGGCTGGAATTTGCGGCGGAGGGGATTACTTTTATTGTGATTGATTCCGATCCCCACCAAATAGAAGTCGCAAGGGAACAGGGTTATATGGCAATTTTGGGGGATGCAACCCTTGATGATAGTCTCCTCCAGATCGGCATTGAGCGAGCCGTGTGCCTCATTGCTGCCCTGCCTTCTGATGCAGAAAACCTCTATACCGTCATGTCTGCGAAGACTCTCAATCCCCAGATCCGAGCGATCGCTAGAGCCAGCAATGAAGAAGCCCTAAAAAAACTCCAACGGGCGGGGGCTGATGCTACAGTTTCTCCCTATATTACCGGAGGTAAACGATTGGCGGCGGCGGCTTTACGCCCTCAGGTGATGGATTTTGTAGACGGAATTCTCAATGGCAGCGATCGAGCCTTTTATATGGAAGAGTTTCTCATTGATGCCGAACATTGTCCCTGTGCTGGCAAAACCTTGAGTGAGGCAAGATTGCGATCGCAGACAGGCTCCCTAGTATTAGCCATCCGCCGAGCCAACGGTGAACTCATTGGTGGCCCCACGGGAGATACCCATCTATTAGTAGGGGATCTCTTGATCTGCATGGGTACAGCCGACCAACTCCGGCAGCTAAATCAAATCCTCAGCCCCATCAGTTCTCGCCTACTGCGCCTACCGAGGAACAGTTGACAGTTATCAGTTATCAGTTAATTAGAGAACAGGAGGTAAGGAGAGGCATAGGGAGGTAGAGGAGCCGGAGTATCAGTTATCAGTTACCAGTTATAGTGCTAGACAGCCTAATTAGGACAAGGCTCGATACGTTAGCTGAGCGAAGTCGAATTTATGCTGAGCATTGTCGAAGTAGCCGAATTTGTCTTAACTTTTATAGCAATGACTATACTTATTCTGAGGAAAGTTGAAGTACAGGTTATCAACTTTTGATGTTCGCTTCTCCTCTTTCCTTTTTCCTTTTTCCTTTTTCCTTTTTCCTTTTTCCTTTTTCCTTTTTCCT
>JAIMKT010000023.1:11025-24348 GCA_020692245.1 Microcoleus sp. GA_180221_E-2-1-MAG-45_12 | reverse complement strand
TCCTTTTTCCTTTTTCCTTTTTCCTTTTTCCTTTTTCCTTTTTCCTTGTTAACTGTTCACTGTTAACTGTTCACTGTTCCCTGTTCCCTGTTTAATTAACTGTTTGCTGTACAGGTTGCTCAATAGAGAAGATGGGGGTTGTTGGTGTTGCCAAGCAAAGGCATGACGGAAGGAGGCTTCTTGACAGGCTTGGAGTTGCTGGAAATCGATAATATCTTGGGTCAACAGATTTTCGTACTCAAACTGGAGCCGGACATTGTGCAAACCCGCATTATCAGTACAGATGGCAATATCTACCCCCGCATCAAAGCAACGATCGAACACTAGCTTGAGTTGATCAATATGCTCCAGAGTCCCAGTCTTAAAATAAGTGGTGGGGCAAACTTCTAGACACTGGTTCTGCTCCCGGATTTGAGGTAGAAGTTCTGGGTGGAGGAGGGGAATTTGGATGCCGTGACCAATGCGCATGAGGTAAGGTAATAGTTCTGGGTAGCAACCGTCTTTAGTTTCGTAGAGATGCCCAGTAGTTTTCAGGTTGAGCGATCGAGCATATTTATATAAACCGACAAATTCATCCAAACGCTCGGCATAGTGAGCATCTCCCCCCGCCACATCGATCGCACACACATACTCAGATTTCTGGGCAGCCAAATCCACGATCGCCTTATTCACCTCGTAGGGCAGTCGAGAATGCATACACAAAATTTGACTGGTAACGATCGGATACTCCACCACCCGGCTAGCTTGCCCCACAATATCTACAATCTTTGCCATTTCTTCAATGCGTTCACTCTGGCTCAAATGTTCTGGAGTCCGCAGGTAAGGTGTGTAGCGCAATTCTAGGTAAGCTAAGTTTTCAAAAATATAAGCTCCCCGAATCAAGCGATAGATAAAATAGGGCAGGGCTTGGGCAGTTTGTACCGATTCTACTAAGGTATGTAATTCTAGATACTCATCAAGGGTGCTGCGCGATCGAGTATAAAATTCTTCAAACTCTGGATACTCAGGAAAACGGGTTGCCAACTCTCGATCGTTACGGTGGAAATAGCGCCACAGCACCCGGGGAACCACAGAACCACCCAAATGACGATGTAATTCAGCGTATAAAGTCACAATTTCACCTACCTGTTGTTTTGGTTATTGGTACTTGGTTATTTTGATTATGACTTGATTCTTTTGATTATGCCGTAAAAGATTGCCCTAAACCCAAGGCGGCTAGACCCTTGCGGTAGGTGATGGAACTTCTATCAGCAGCAATGTGGACTTCATCTTGGAGGTGCAAAGGCAAATCTTCGGGATATTGTTCTTCTACGATTTCCTTGTCTTCCCCAAAGACTTGATGATTAAAATCTAAGGTATCTTGCAAGGGTGCATCCTTATCAAAATTGCGACAGATGGGGACAAATAATCTGGTTTTCCGAGCCGAAACTGGGGAAGCCGCATTGAGAATATGCAGTTGACCATTGGGGAAAAAGACCGAGAGCTTGGCAGTGAAGGGAAGCCACACTTCAAACAATCTGCGCCAGAGAAATCCCGGTGGATTCAAATGCTTCAAACTATTGGGATAGTTGCTCACAGTGCTAATATAGTCTGCCCGAAACCCGTGGCTCGATCGCTCCACTGGATAACTTGGGACTTCTGGGTTATTTGATTCCCCAAAGGATTCTACATGGACAAAGGCAAAATGGCTCACATCTAGAAACCCTTCCACCTGCCGCCCCGCCGCCGCATTGATATCCACACTGTCGGGCAGCACCTGCAAATAGTCTGGATTGTCCCATTCATCAAAATTTGGGAAGTGGGTTGCCCCATTATCCACAAGACGCACCCACACTAGTCCATAGCGTTCCATCACTGAGTAGGTAACTAGCTTTAATCGGGCAGAGATCGTCGCTTGGGGTTGGGCAGGAATACAGACACACTGACCGTGGCGATCGTACCGAATCCCATGATATTTACAAATAAGTTCATCATTCTCTACCCAGCCCAAACTCAGGGGTACACCACGATGCAGACAAAGATCACGGGCAGCTACGACCTCACCATTACTAAGCCGAAATATTACTAAGCGTTCATCTAATAGACGGGTAGCATAGGGGGTGCTGGTAATTTCCCTAGAGAAGGCAACAGGATACCAAAAGGGGGCGAGGGCAAGCCAGTCAGTTTCGCTAAAGGTGCAATTCCGAGGCAGTTCAATCTTTGAGGGGCTATTAGCAGGACGAGGTAGGGCTTCAGTTTGGGACATAACTAGACCTTAGAGGGGAGAAATTGATGAGAATATTTGATCGAAGGCTGGGAGCAAAATCTGCGATCGATCTGGAGCTAAAACATAGTTATTTTAAGAACAGGAGCATTTCCAATTTGTTCATCAAGTTAATGTTTACTTATATTTACCCCAATGAATTCTCAACAAACCCCAGACATCCTCATAATACCGTTTCATGAAAATGGCGATATTTATGATTTCTAATCTTGCTGAGGACGCAAAGCCTTGCGCCCCTACAAAAATCTATTTCTGTATAATGTATTGTGAAATGGCATGAAAATCCTCTAAGAATCCTCTCTGTAGGGGGCGGGGATCACTTTGATGGCTAGGGGTTTGCCCTCCCGGAGAATATCTAGGGGTAACTCAGAACCCACTTGGCTAGATTCTACTTCCTGTTGGACAGCATTAGAGCTAGAGACTTCCTTACCGTCTACTTTGAGGATAATATCCCCCGGTTTCAGTCCCGCTTTTTGGGCTGGGGAATCCTTGACTACTCGGATAATTACCACCCCTTGGTCTTGAGTCACCTTAAACCCCGCTCCGCTATCTCGGTTGATATCCTCCTTGGTTTCTGGGGTCAGGGTTGCCATTTGGATACCTAGGTAGGGATGGTCTACTTTGCCTTGGGTAAAAAGTTGGTCAGCGATCCGATCGACCGTCTCAATGGGAATTGCAAACCCTAAGCCCTGCGCTCCGGCTCGAATAGCGGTATTGATCCCCACCACTTCTCCCTTAGCATTGAGGAGAGGGCCACCGGAATTGCCCGGATTAATGGCAGCATCGGTTTGAATAAAACTCACCCGCTTGTCAGGAACCCCCACTTGAGAACTGCTCCGCCCCAAGGCACTAATAATTCCGATCGTGACAGTGTTATCTAAACCCAGAGGATTACCAATGGCGATCGCCCATTCCCCCGGTGTGAGAGCTTCAGATTTCCCCAAAGCTGCTCTGGGAAGACCATAGCCATCGATCTTCACCACCGCCAAGTCTGTCACCTCATCCGCCCCCACCACTTCCCCATCAAAAACCCGCCCGTCTTTCAACGTCACCCGGACTCGATCGGCTCCAGCAACTACATGGGCATTAGTCACTAACCTGCCGTCCCCACTGATAATCAACCCAGAGCCAGTCCCCCGCTCTACCCGTTGTTCAGTTTCTGGGGAATCGCCCCCGAAGAAGCGCCGAAAGAAGGGATTGCGAAAGGGTTCGGGTATCTCTGGAGAAACTCGCCGAGCAGCATCAATACGGACTACGGCTGGCCCAATGCGCTCTACTGCTTCTGCCACAAAATTCAAATTCCGCTCTGGAGGTGGCCCATCACTCCGCATCATCGCCGGAATCACCTCTGGCAGTTGCCTCTGGCTACTCTCTAAATCCATGTATCGACTACCAACGGCTCCAGTCCCAGCACCAAGAACAATAAGGAAGGCGTAAAGACTAATCTGCTTAAGGGAAGGATTCATAATTTTTTGTAGGGTGTTGAAGAGTAAAGACTAGAGACGGGGGATGCGATCGAAACTTAAAATCTAATCCGTAACCTAGTCCAAGGTCTAATCTATGATCTAATCTATGGTTGAACCTAGGGTCTAACTTCTGACCTAAAGTTATGACTTAATTTATGACCTAATAGTGTCTACTGTAGGCAAAAAAAAAGAAGTTGATGTATTTCTTAAAACAATTTTACCAAGAAAAACAGTTATCAGTTATCAGTTATCAGGGGATAGGAGGTAAGGGGAGGTACAGGGAGGTAGAGGAGGTACAGTTATCAGAGTTGTAAGCTATTGATGTTCACTGTTCACTGGCTTAAGCTGGAGCTTGTAGCGGTAGAGAGCTACGGGTCGATCGCCCGCCTGCCAGTAGTTCCGGTCTTGGGGGGCAAGGTAAACCGCCGTAATTTGATCGCCAATAATTTGTTTCCCTTGGTGTTCATAGACCGTAGTTGTTTCTACTTGGTTGATGTAGGGAGGAATTTTTCCCCGGAAGATTTGTTGGGCAACTTCGCTAGCAATGAAGCGATCGGGATTTGGCGTTTCGCTGCCTCGTTGGGTAATCAGAGAAACTAGCTGTTGTTGTCTGCCCTCAGGAGTCCGAATTTGGGTAACTTGATCGTTGGGATTGCGGGATTTAACTTGTACTGACAAGGCTCGATCGCCCAAATAGGCTCGACTAATCTGTAAACCATTAAAGGCTCGATCGGCCACCACCTGCGCTGAAGTTAGATTTCCCATCGGTAAACCCCAAGCCCCGGATTTTGCTCGAAATCTCACCTGAAAATTTACAGGATGGTTAAGATATTTTTGATTTTTTGCAAAGCCCTGGGTTTCTACCTGCGGAGCCAGAGGGGCAATTAAATCCTCCAAGGTACTAGTTACTTGCCAAGTTCCCGCCATCCATCCCGGATAGAGGAGATCCCCCTTAGCTACTTCCAGATTGGGCTTATCTTGCCATTGGGGAAACTGGGCAACTCGATCGGACAACACCCCAGCGATCGCCTGTCCACTCCACCCCCAAGAGCCAAAGTAGAAACCAAAGATAATTAATAGCAAACTTACAAACCGGATGAAAACCATAGATTATTCGTAAATTATCCGTAATTAAATAATAAAAATCCCCAACTGAATCAACTCCAGCTAGGGATCATCTTAACTTTCTCAAGATATTTTTGCGAAGTTAAACCACTAAGCTAAACTCTGGGCTAGACTTCGTAAGCTTTCTTGCCGCTAAATTTAACCGTGGGGGGTTCGGGGTTGCTGCCAATGTTGCGATCGACTTTGCCCGCATATTCCCGTCCGGGGTTAACCTTCTCGGAGAATACGCCATCTTTGGGATGGAGGAATTCAATTTCCCCATTGGGATAAATCCGATAGATTTTGTAATCGTTGATCTTGAACTTTGCTCTGAGTTGTTGAATCCCTAAAGCCAAGCAGTATTCTTTTCTTGCTTGATACAAAAGGTTTTCCCCTTGGCGCATAATCGCAGCGCCCCCAGTGGGCATTTCAAACACTTGTTCCTTGGGGCTGGTCCAAGTAATTGCGTACTTTTCTTCCACCTGTGCTTTTCTCAGTAGACCGCCTGTGCTACCGGGAAAAATAGGGGGTTGTCCAGAAAGACTTTCTACCATAAGTTTCTCCTAAAAAATTTGTCCTAGCGACATTTTCAGGCATATTAACATTGAGTCGTTACTCACCTTCCAAATTTGTCAACAACTGTAACAAATCCCCAAATTAATCCCTAGGTTAATCCCATAAGTTAATCCCTAGGTTAATTATCTGGATCGATCGCCCCATCTAGAATCGCTGTATTTAGGATCATTATCTTGAGTATCTACCTCTCTGGATTCAGAGGAGATGCCAACTCCAAAATAAATCATAAATATCTTCCCTGCTATTTCCCTTTTTATCTGTATTGTTTTCTCTACATGCGTACAGTGAATCAAACCAACTGTATACCCGTAGTTGAAAATGGTACTTTGTCAAAACTAAACTCATGAAAAAAATTGTATTTCCCGTGGCTATTTTTGCAGTTGTCTTGGGTATTTCTAGCTGCGCTCCCTCCAGCACCCCCACAAGTCTCAGCCCTACTGTTGGGGCAACCACCTCTCAAAGTCAACAAACTATCAAGTTTTTCGGCTCTAGCTCCACGGTGAAATGTCTAACGCTTTTGGCAGAAGCCTATGAGGCTAAAGACCCAACTATCAAAGTCGAATCTGTTTCTATTAGCCAATCGGAAGGGGCGATCGCTTCCCTAAAAAATAATGTGGTAGATATTGCTGGCAGTAGTGGCAAGCTCAAGCCCGAAGATGACAATGGACAAATTCAGTATCGGGAAGTAGCCAAGGATCTATTGGTGGTGGCAACCCATAGTAGCGTTCAGGGTGTAACAAATTTGACTACAGCCCAACTCAGAGCGATCTATAAAGGCGAGATTACGAACTGGAAAGAACTGGGTGGGCCAGATGCTGCCATTGTTTTGTTAGACAGACCTGAAGATGAATCTGCCAAAAAACTTCTGCGTCAGTATTATCTAGAAACAGATCAGACTACAGATCAAGCAATTATTTTGAGCAAAGAAGGGGAATTGATTGATACTCTTAAAAGTACTCCCTACGCCATTGGGGCTTTTTCTCGGGCTGCTTCTCTCATCGATCGATTACCTGTTAATCACCTGAGCCTCAATAATGTTGAACCTACTGCTGAAAACTTAGGGACAGGAAAATATCCCATGGTGCGCTCGATCGGGATTGTTTGGCAAAAAACTCCCTCATCTACTACCCAAAAATTCATTGACTTTATCTTTAGCCCCGCCGGAACTCAGTTACTCCAAGAACAGGGTTTTATTCCGACTAATTAATCATTTCGGTAAACCATGATATTTTCCCTACAACAATCTTGGGCGCGACTAAATCTCAGCCAGAAAATTGTGTTTCCCTTTCTCACTGCCTGTCTCAGTGTCCTCATCCTCGGTTTATTTACCGTAGGCAACTGGTTCATAGATAACCTAGAGCAGAACCTCCAACAGGAAGTTACAAATTTTGCCGATCGAGTGTCCCAAGACTTTTTGTATGAGCAGAAATCCCTAGAAAATGAGATCAAACTAATCGCCGATCGAGAAGATCTGCGCCTTGCAGTAGAACGCCAAGACCGCAGAGCCTTAATGCAAACACTCCTGCCCCTGAGAGCCACCTTAAATTTGGATTGGATTCGAGTAGTTGGTCTCCAAGGGGATATCTTATTTGATGCCCAGGACTCTCAACTTGGTGCAACCATATCAGATGAGGCCATTGCTAGGAGTGCTAAGAGTGGTGCAAGTTTTGCCGACCTAGTCGACCTTGAGGGGGAGCTACAAACTCTGCAAACCGTGATTTACCCGATCAAATCTGCCGCCGGGTTGCTAGGGGGAATCATCATCGCCCAGTTGGTAAATGATCAATTACTCCAAAAGTTTGCCGCCGGCTCTTCCAAGCAGTTGATTGCCACGAGAAATGGACAGATCATTGCTACCACCTTACCCGCAGCTCGTGAGGCTCCTACCCTAGCTTCCCTAAATCCAGCCACCACCCAACTGACGATTAATGAGCAACGTTATTTAGCTCGGAGTATTTCTTTTACGGGAGCTAGTCAGTCCCTTTTCACCACCGTTCTGTATCCCATTGCCCAGTTAGAGGCGGCGAAGCGGTTACTTTGGTTTCGTTTTGGGTTGGTGTTTGGGTTAGAAGCGATAATTGTGACGATTGTGGGAGTTTTGATTGCTAAAGCCATTACTCGACCATTGCAGGCGGTTTCCCAAGTAGCCAAGGCGGTGACAAGAGATTCTAACTTTGGCTTGCAAGCTCCTGTTCTGACTCAAGATGAAGTTGGGGTATTGGCGGTTTCTTTCAATCAGTTAATTCAACAGGTACAGCAACTTTTAATTGAACAGGAAGATAGCAAAGAACAGTTAAAAATTTATAATCAGACCCTAGAAGCACAGGTGGAGAATCGCACAGAAGAACTGCAACAGAAAAATATTGATCTCCGCCAAACCCTGAAAAAACTCAAAGATACTCAACTGCGATTAATCCAAGGTGAAAAAATGTCTGCCCTAGGACAGTTGGTGGCAGGAATCGCCCATGAAATCAACAATCCGGTCAACTTTATCCACGGCAACCTGACTTACCTCCAGCAACACACCCAAGATTTAATGAGCCTATTAAGTGCCTATCAAGCCCATTATCCCGATCCACCTCCCTCCCTCCAAAATGACCTAGAAGATATCGAGTTAGATTTCTTGCGAGAAGATTTGGCGAAGATTCTAAAGTCGATGAAAATGGGGTCCGATCGCATCCGAGATCTGGTGCTTTCCCTCCGCAACTTCTCTCGTTTGGATGAAGCCGACTTCAAAACCGTCAATATTCATGAGGGGATCGACAGTGCTTTATTAATTTTACAACACCGTCTGAAAGCCAACTCCAATATGTCAGTGATTCAGGTTGTGAAAAACTATGGGCAGTTACCAGAAGTTGAATGCTACCCTAGTCAACTCAATCAAGTATTTTTGAATATTATTAGTAATGCGATTGACTCTTTGGAGTCACACTCCATGAACCACTCTTTGGAGTCACACTCTGCAAAAGATGTCCTAAAAGAATCAGATCAGCAACAAGATTTTTCTGTTTGTGAACTAAATCCCAGCCAAATCTCCATCAGTACAAAATTACTGCCAAACAATCAAGTCGAAATTAAAATTAGTGATAATGGTTTGGGGATTCCTGAGTTAGTCCAAAAAAGAATTTTTGATCCCTTTTTCACCACCAAAGAAATTGGCAAAGGTACAGGCTTAGGGATGTCCATCAGTTACCAGATTATTACCGAAAGACACCAAGGTTCCTTAGTTTGTGAATCTCAACTAGGAGAAGGTGCTAGTTTTATTATTAGAATTCCTTTACAACAAAAGCAATAGCCTTGATCTAAAGTTGATCTTAAAGTTTCCTAGTCTTCTTAAGAATTAGTGCTACAACTTAAGCTATCGACAAGGTGTAACAATTGATACTCCTAACTAAGAGAGACTCAGAGAGGAACTGGAATTTTTATGGTTGTTTCAGAGCAGAATTTAGTCAGTGAACGCTCCCTCGATCGAGACTGTACAACCCTCTCCCGGCATGTACTTGAACAATTAAAAAGCTTTGGTGCCGATGCTCAAGACCTCAGTGCCATTATGAACCGGATTGCCCTTGCAGCCAAACTAATTACCCGTCGCTTGAGCCGAGCCGGACTGATGGAAGGGGTGCTGGGTTTTACGGGGGAAACCAATGTGCAGGGCGAATCCGTGAAAAAAATGGATATCTTTGCCAATGATGTCTTTATTTCTGTCTTTAAGCAGAGTGGGTTGGTGTGTCGCCTAGCCTCCGAAGAAATGGAAAAGCCCTACTATATTCCCGAAAACTGCCCGATCGGTCGCTATACTCTCCTCTACGATCCCATTGATGGTTCCTCAAATGTTGACATTAACCTGAGTGTCGGCTCCATCTTTGCCATTCGTCAACAACAGGGGGAAGACTTAGACGGCGAAGCCAAAGACCTATTTCAAAATGGACATCAACAAATAGCGGCGGGTTATGTCCTCTACGGAGCTAGTACCGTACTGGTGTATTCGATCGGCACCGGAGTTCATGCCTTTACCCTTGATCCCAGCCTCGGTGAATTTGTCCTCTCCCACGAAAATCTGCAAATCCCCAAACACGGAGCCACCTATAGCGTCAATGAAGGTAACTACTGGCAATGGTCAGAACCCCTCCGGGAATACATTAAGTATGTCCACAGAAACGATGGTTACACAGCCCGTTATGGCGGCGCCCTCGTGGGAGATTTTCACCGCATCCTCTTCCAAGGCGGCGTATTTCTCTATCCCGGCACTACCAAAAACCCCCAAGGGAAACTACGTCTTCTCTACGAAACCGCCCCCCTTGCCTACCTGATGACCCAAGCTGGAGGCAAGGCAAGTACGGGAATTGAACCCATTATGGATATTGTCCCCACGGCTCTCCATCAGCGCACCCCCCTAGTTATCGGTAGTATGGAGGATGTGGAGTTGGTGGAGTCTTTTATTAAGAAGGAGGAGGTAAAGAAGGTAAAGGAGGTAGAGGAGGTAAAGAAGGTAAAGAAAAAAGATAAGGGTAAAAAGTAAAAAGTAGTTTGTGTAGGTTGCTAAAAATAGTTTTTGGAAATCTGTTTTTAATCTTAAATTTCTTGGGGATCAATGATTTTGTATCAAGGAGATCGATCGAACTTACAAAATCCTTGCTAGCTTACTCAATAAATCAACCAAATTAGCCAAGATTTACCAAGTTAACCCAAACTAACCAAACTAACTAAGATTTACCTATAAAAAAACTCCCCAACCCCCAAAACCTATCCTCTACCTCCCCTTACCTTCTTTACCTCCCCTTACCTTCTTTACCTCCTTCTTCCCAATCAAGCTATTAACCAAAAACATTGACCTATGGTTGCACTCCTAGAAAACCCCTTCCGCATTGGCTTACAGCAAGAGCGATCGCCCGAACCCTTGATCATGGTGATCTTTGGAGCTTCGGGAGATTTGACCCAGAGAAAACTTGTCCCCGCTATCTATCAACTCAAGCAAGAAAGACGATTACCTCCAGAAATTACGATCGTCGGCGTGGCTCGGCGAGATTGGAGCCATGACTACTTCCGGGATCAAATGAAGGAAGGCATCGAACAATTTAGTGATGGCATCGGCTCTGAAGAACTGTGGCAGGACTTTGCTAAGGGCCTATTCTACTGCTCCGGGGATATGGACAATCCTGAAAGCTACCAAAAGCTCAAGGCTTTCTTAGGGGAATTAGATGGTCAGAGAGGCACTAGGGGCAACCGCGTTTTTTATCTTGCAGTTTCTCCCAACTTTTTCCCGGAAGCCATCAAGCAGCTAGGGGGAGCCGGAATGCTCAAGGATTCTATGAAAACTCGTTTAGTTATTGAAAAACCCTTCGGGCGGGATCTAAGCTCTTCCCAAGTTTTGAACCGAGTTGTGCAGCAGACCTGCCGAGAAGAACAGGTATACCGGATTGACCACTATCTAGGCAAAGAAACTGTCCAAAATCTCCTCGTATTTCGGTTTGCCAATGCCATTTTTGAACCCCTATGGAATCGGCAATTTGTGGATCATGTGCAAATCACGGTAGCCGAAACCGTCGGTGTGGAAGAACGGGCGGGGTACTATGAAAGTTCCGGGGCGTTGCGGGATATGGTGCAAAACCACCTAATGCAACTCTTCTGTCTCACAGCGATGGAACCCCCCAACTCCATGAATGCTGATAGTATCCGCACAGAAAAAGTAAAAGTAGTGCAGTCTACCCACCTAGCTGATTTAGCCAACCTAGAAAACTCAGCAGTGCGGGGACAATACCGGGCGGGTTGGATGCGGGGAAAACCAGTACCGGGCTATCGAGAAGAGCCGGGGGTGAATCCTCAATCCATGACTCCTTCCTATGTGGCAATGAAGTTAGAAGTGGAAAACTGGCGCTGGCAGGGTGTGCCGTTCTATTTACGGACTGGGAAGCGACTTCCGAAGAAGGTTAGTGAAATTGCGATTCAGTTCCGAGAAGCCCCATTTTTGATTTTCCAATCTGCGGCTCAACAAGCCAACCCCAACGTCCTAACGATTCGGATTCAACCTAATGAAGGGATTGCTCTGAAGTTTGACACAAAAATGCTGGGTTCTGAGTTGCGATCGCGCTCTGTGGAAATGGATTTCAGTTACGGCTCTTCCTTTGGGGCAACGGCTTCTGATGCTTACAATCGGCTTTTGTTAGACTGTATGTTAGGTGATCAAACTCTATTCACCAGAGGCGATGAAGTAGAAGAGGCATGGCGAGTCGTCACTCCAGCCCTAGCAGCATGGGAATCCCCCGGCGATCCCACAGAAATGCCCCAGTACGAAGCTGGAACCTGGGATTTACCGGAATCTGACCATCTCTTGCAACAGGATGGACGACGGTGGCGCAGGTTGTAACAGTGAGCAGTGGACAGTGAACAGTGAACAGTGAAGATTTTTAATTAATGTTTAGTAACTGATAACTGACACTTCGACTCCGCTCAGTACGAGTAACTGATAACTGATAACTGATAACTGATAACTGAACCTATGAGTACCATTCAAGCACCTCCTATTTTTTCTCTCCAAAATCCTAAAGATGTTTCTCTGAGCGATATTGAAGCAGAACTCCAGCTAATTTGGCAGGGCTACGGCGGCGATAACCCAGAAGGGACAGCTGCTATTCGGGCGACGACGTTTACCTTTGTGGTGTACGAACCAGAAGAAACCCAGCATCTACTGGCAATTTTGGGATTTTATACTGGCCCGATCGATGGCATCTTAGGTCCCCGGATGGTATCGGCTCTCAAGGCTGCCCAAAAAACCTACGGACTTCCCCGCACTGGCAAAGCAGACGATGCGACTAAAGCAAAGCTCCGAGAAGAGTATGTTGAACTGCGGAGTGGCAAAAATCCGATCCGTCCTCTGGCTACAGATTTTACAAATAACGAAGATGGTTATGGCATGGCTGACGCGATCGCCGCTGCTAATCCCTGCCGGATTATTGCCCTATTTCCGATTTCGGGGGTAGATACAGGTGTAGAAGCTCAGGTTTCGGCCTACTGCCCCATCCAAAAGCGGCATCAAAATACCCTAGTTTGTTGTGAATATATTACGCTGCGCGGTACTCCTGCGGCTCTAGAACGAATTGGCGGCTTAATCGAAGAGTTACTAATTGGCGAGTTACCCAAGTTTCTCTGGTGGAAAGCTACCCCCGATGAAGATAATCCCCTCTTTCGTCGCTTGGCTGGGGTCAGTAGCACGGTGATTATTGACTCTAGTGCTTTTCCAGAACCAGAAGCGGAAATGCTAGTTATGGGTAGCTTAGTGGAAAAAGGGATTGCCATTGCTGATTTGAACTGGCGGCGGTTAGCAGCTTGGCAAGAACTCACGGCTTCTGCTTTTGATCCTCCAGACCGACGGACAGCGATCAAAGAGATCGATCGAGTCACCATTGACTACGAAGGCGGCAACTCTTCCCAAGCACTCCTGTTTCTGGGTTGGCTTGCCAGCAGACTCCAATGGCGACCTGTAGCATTTCGTCAGGAAGGCGGTGATTATAATTTGATGAAAGTCCATTTTGTGGCTGCCGACCAGCGCCCGATCGAGGCAGAATTAGCGGCGATCCCCCTTGCGGATGCTGGAGAAGTAGTGGGGGACTTGATTGCTCTCCGGCTGACTTCTACCAATGTTACAGCTAATTGTGGGACTGTTCTTTGTTCTGAAAGCGGCTGTATGCGGATGGAATCTGGCGGGGTGGCTCAATCAGCTAAAACCTACCAAGTTACGCCCCTCTTTGATCAAAAAACCGAATTTCTCCTCAGTCAACAACTCCAACGCTGGGGACGAGAAATGCTCTACGAAGAAAGCCTGACAATCTGTTCACAAATCCTCAAACTAGCTAGCCATAGTTAACTAATGCCTTCTCGTCTTCTCGATCGAGCCACTTATCCCTGTCCTGTCTGCCG
>JAIMKT010000023.1:6803-11009 GCA_020692245.1 Microcoleus sp. GA_180221_E-2-1-MAG-45_12 | reverse complement strand
CCCCTGCCCTTGATGGAAGCCTGCGGTTGTAATTTTTGCCAGCATATTTTTACTGTTGATCTGGAAACTGAAGTGCTACGCATGGCCGATCGAGAGCCGCCCTTAAGTTGGCACTGGGATGGCAGGCAATGGACGGGGGCGCACTTAGCAGGAGTGGAGTTTAATTGGATTTATGGCATGGCAGCGATCGCCTTTTTAGGTTTACCCACGGGGATTGTGGGCTTGGGAGCCTATCTATTTCCGCCGATTCCCGGTAGCCCCCTCGATTGGGTTCCGACTTTTTGGGTCGGCTTGGTATTTATGACCCATCTGGTGATTCTGCTCTGGTTGGTGGGCGAGTTTTATCAGTTTCCGGTGGGGGCGTACCTGCAAGCTATGAGGCGGGCTATGGGGCGGGCAATCGATCGTTATTCCCTCAGGGAACATCTCTGAATTTACTCTAGATATTTTTCAGGGCTTTTGTTTCAACCAAACTCACGTCAGTTAAAACAAGGGGAAATCTTGAGGTTCAGCTCCTAGTTAGGCTTTTATTGAACCCATTAGAAACCGTAAGGAAATTTACGCAATGGACATCCCGCGCATATTTAACATTATAGAAAGTGCACATCGCATCCATAACCCGTTCACACCCGAAAAGTTTGCCACTCTTGGCTCCGCCCTACGTCTGGAATCGGGCCTTCGAGTTCTTGATCTTGGCAGTGGCTCTGGAGAAATGCTGTGTACATGGGCTCGTGATTACGGGATCGTTGGCATCGGTGTCGACATGAGCCAATTGTTCAGTGAGCAGGCTAGACTTCGTGCCGAAGAACTGGGCGTGACCGATCGAGTCAAGTTCATCCATAATAATGCAGCAGGTTATGTCTCGGAGGAAAAAGTCGATGTGGCAGCCTGTGTGGGAGCTACTTGGATCGGTGGGGGAGTCGCTGGGACGATTGAGCTTTTGGCACTGAGTCTCCGCACTGACGGAATCATCCTTATCGGCGAGCCTTACTGGCGGCAATTGCCACCAACAGAAGATGTTGCCAAAGGGTGTCTAGCGAATGCTATCTCTGATTTCCTTGTGCTGCCAGAACTGGTCGCATCTTTTGGCTCTCTGGGTTACGACGTGGTGGAAATGGTGCTGGCTAATCAAGATGGATGGGACAGATACGAGGCGGCTAAATGGCTAACTATGCGCCGATGGCTTGAAGATAATTCCCATGATGAATTAGCCCAAGAGGTGCGATCCAAATTAACCTCGGAACCTAGACGCTATGCTACGTATACACGCGAATATCTGGGCTGGGGAGTGTTCGCATTGATGCCGCAGCTCTGACTCAAGCCTGCCTAACAATTCATTCAAACCGACGAACTTCGTGGGGTAACTTAGTTCAGACTTTAAGCTGCTTAATTCCCCTTCAGATTAATCTTATTGAATTAACCTCTCAGACACTTCATATTTCGTTACAATCGCCCACTTCTAACAAATTGTAAAAAGGTGTGATAATTAAACAAGAAACCCTGTTAAATCCTTTTAGATAGTGGACTTTAGCAAGATTATGGCAAGATTAATTAATCTCATCGTGGGTTAAAATATTCCGGGGAAGTTCTCCCATGCCATTAGATGCAATTAATAAATGTAAACAAATAAACTAAGGTTATGACTCAAGTTCCTATTTCCTCAGACGTGCCTGATCTCAGTCGCCGCCAATTTATGAATCTATTAACCTTTGGGACAATCACTGGCACAGCCCTAGGTGCTTTATATCCCATTGTCAAATACTTTGTTCCCCCCGGTGGCGGTGGCGGCGGTGGTGGTGTTATTGCCAAGGATGCAGCAGGGCTGAATGTGAAGGCAAGTGAATTTATTGCGACCCATGCGGCGGGCGATCGAGCCTTAGCTCAAGGACTCAAAGGCGACCCGACCTACATTATTGTCACTGAAGACAAAACCATTGCCAGCTATGGCTTAAACGCTGTGTGTACTCACCTCGGCTGTGTAGTGCCTTGGAATGGCAGCGAAAACAAATTTATCTGCCCCTGTCACGGTTCTCAGTACGATAACACTGGTAAAGTCGTCCGTGGACCTGCGCCTCTTTCTTTGGCTTTGGCAAATGCCACTGTTACCGATAGTGATACGATCGCTCTTACCCCTTGGACAGAAACTGATTTCCGCACCAACGAAGCTCCTTGGTGGGCCTAGGACTTGAATTTGCAATGAATACTACTGATGATGAACACTAATGAGCAATTTATTTTTACCAACACTTAACCTGATCAAACGTTTAGTCCTATTGGCTCTGATCACGACAACTATCCTCGTTGCCACTGATATTACTACCGCCCAACCCGCCGCCGCCTATCCCTTCTGGGCGCAAGCAGCCTACCCCCTCACTCCTAGAGAACCCACAGGCAAAATTGTGTGTGCTAACTGTCACCTAGCAGTCAAGCCCGCCGAACTCGAAATGCCCACCTCTGTCTTGCCAGATACTGTTTTTGAAGCAGTGGTGAAAATTCCCTACGATCTTAATTCCCAGCAAGTAATCGGTGATGGCAGCAAAGGTGGTCTCAATGTCGGGGCTGTAGTGATGCTCCCCGATGGTTTCCAAATTGCCCCCGAAGACCGGATTCCTGAAGAAATGAAGGAAAAAGTTGGTGGTGTTTATTTTCAATCCTATACTGAAGACCAGCCTAATGTAATTCTCGTTGGCCCTCTTCCCGGTGAACAATACCAAGAAATCACCTTCCCCATTCTTTCTCCTAACCCGGCTACCAACAAGGCTGCCCACTTTGGGAAATACCAAGTCCACCTAGGCGCTAACCGTGGTCGGGGACAACTTTACC
This sequence comes from Microcoleus sp. GA_180221_E-2-1-MAG-45_12, assembly GCA_020692245.1. GTDB lineage: Bacteria > Cyanobacteriota > Cyanobacteriia > Cyanobacteriales > JAAUUE01 > JAAUUE01. The sequence goes on along the minus strand of JAIMKT010000023.1, from coordinate 8,186 downwards.
CCACGGGTGAAAGAACTAATAACAACGTCTTTACTGCTTCTGTGGCTGGGAGTATTACCAAGATTGAAGAGCCAGAGGCTGGTGGTTATAGTGTTACGATTCAACCCGAAGCTGGCAGTGCCGTAGTTGAAGCAATTCCTGCGGGCCCTGAATTAGTTGTCAAAGAAGGAGATACCGTAGCTCTAGCAGCTCCCCTAACTGTGAACCCCAATGTGGGTGGTTTTGGACAGGATGAGGCGGAAATTGTCTTGCAGAGTGCCGATCGCATCACTTGGTTGATTGCCTTTATCTGTGCCATTATGCTTTCTCAAGCTCTGTTGGTTCTGAAGAAGAAGCAAGTAGAAAAAGTCCAAGCCGCAGAATTAGAGTTCTAGAAATTACTCTGGAACCATCTCTAGAATTATCCAAATTTCTGGACAAAAATTCTTATCAAATCACCGACTTCTAGATTTTTAAGGTTGAGGGGTCGGTTTTTTGTTGGAAAGCCTTAATTTATAATCAATTTATTGTCACAATTATCTATTAAATGCTTTATTATCGGTATTCATGGTCGTTATTAACTAACATAAAGATTGTGATATTCACTAGCCTCAACAGTTTCTCTAGATCACGCCCATGCCACAGCAGACAAGGTTAAGAGAACAAAGACTCCATAGACTCCACCGCAAAAACTCCCGCCGTCAACCGTGGGGGCAGCCTACGCCTTGGCTTTTGGGCTTGGGTGGCTTTAGCTTGATATTGTTATGGCATTGGCAATTATTTTTGGCTACGGGTTCGGGGATTTCGGTGATGGCGATCGTGTACCTGATCCAGCAGGGTTATGGGCAGCACTATTGGCAGGAGTTGGAGCGACTGTCTGCGGGAAATCGGCAGATGGCAGTGGCGGTGGGCAGTGGGGCGATCGCGAGTATTGGCTGTTATTTGGCGATCGCTATCTATCTAGATTCTCCCAATGGCTGGATTGCTACCGGAAAAATTCTTCAAGGGGGCAGCACTGTCGGTATTTTTCTCCTCCTCCTCTGGCAGATGGTGCAACAAAAAGCCCCCCTTCGCCAAGGCTCACAGACTATTTCTAATTATCAAGCTCATGATCCAGAAAGCCAATATACACGAGCTTTAGATAACCTCACTGCTCTAGAACCCCTTAAACGACTCATTGCAGTGCAACAACTTACCCAACTGGCGATCGACCAAGAGCTAACTGCCCTCCAGCGTTCCCAAGGTGCAGAATGTGTTCGTCTCCTCATCAGTTTGGAACCAGAACCCGCCGTTCAAGAAGCTAGTTTTACTGCTCTTCAAGCCCTAGATACTTCTACCCAAAAATTAGCGCAACCTCTAATTAATCTGCCCCTCCAGCCCCAGAAAAGACCCCTAAAAATCGAA
>JAIMKT010000023.1:4034-6774 GCA_020692245.1 Microcoleus sp. GA_180221_E-2-1-MAG-45_12 | reverse complement strand
TCGGCCCTCCCCCGGCTGGGCCTTGGTGTTCACTGCCTCCAGACACATAGATCATCGGGTCTTGGACGATGGAAGCGATGACCGCCCCGACTACAGCCCTTGCCATGCGGGTATGGCTAATATCCGAATCATCGAGCATTGTATGGCGTTGCCCCAAAATTTGCCCCGTGGGATCTGCCTCCGCCTTGGCAAACACATTGATAATTTCGATCGCCCCGTCTCGACCAGCAATTTTTTTAAGCCCTTCGATCGCCTCCCGGACTGCCGCCCCATCCAAGGCATGATCCATAACGCTATGGTTGATCAGGAAATCACTGTGGGAGTGGGGAGAATTACCAAATACCAAGATTTCACAATTCTGCAATTCGACCCCGGCGGAAGTGGAGGCAACGGCAGAGTAGAGATGGTAGTTATGGCAGATATCACTGGGCTTGAGTTGGGCTGGAGTAATTTCCCCAAGGGCAAGGGCGACCCCCAACGCTGAAGCGGCTCTGGAATAAGCCATAGATTTATAGCTATCTTGGGTTTGGACTTGCTCTCCTTGAGTACGGGATGAATTCAACAAGGGGCATTTGATCTGGACAAAATGAACTTCGGGAATGGTCAGCCCTGCATCAGCGATCGCCTGTCGGACTCCTTCAGCGACAACTTCTACCATCGTCATCGTCCCAATTTCGGCAGGTAAAAAATCCCTAGTCTGGCTTGTCCCCAAAACCAAACCCCATCTAGTAGGTGTATCGGCACTGACCTGCTGGCGAGTGAATACGGTCAGGTGAGGACTAAGAATCCCCTCTGTACCGCCGGACATGACAAAAATAATCTGCTTAATAGCTTCTAGGCTCAGGTACGATCGCAGATAAAACTGCAAACTCTGCACCGCAAAACCCCTCGTAAAATCATTCACACAACCGTTCCCTTCGGTCTTGCCCATGACGGCGATGATCGATCGAGGGTCTATTTTTTGATTTTGAATTAACTGCTCCAAGCCAGTCAAATCATCGGGGGCATTTTGGGGAATTTTCCAAACATCAATTTTCATCGGTATTTAACTTTAAGTACAGTTTTCAATATAGTTTTCTATGGGTGACTCCGACTTGGCAAATTTAGGCAATCATTTTTGCTCCCAATATTTTCTATGCCTCTATCCCAACTTCTTTGTTACTGTTTTAGGGGCAGAAGAGGGTTTCTCTGGTTTCCCTGCCTGTGGTGGGGTTTGTGCCTGTGGCAATACTGCATAGTTGGGTTTGGATATCCCGGCGCAATAGAACATCAGTGAAGTCGGCTCCGGTAATAATCGCTCCAGTAAACCGGGCATTTGCCACGAAAGCCCCTTCTAAGACGGCATTGGTCAAGTTGGCTCGATTGAGTCTAGCAAGATCTAGAATTGCTCCAGTTAAATCAGCACCTTCAAGGTTCGCTTCATCGAGGTTTGCTGCAAAGAATCTTACGCCCCGGAGGTTAGCATGACTGAGATTACTCTGACGTAGATTGGCTTTGGTAAATTCGGCATCGGTTAAATCTTTCCCTGAAAAATCTGCCCCGATTAAAATTTCTCGTTCGTAGTCTAGGGCAAAGGCTGGGGGGACGATCGACCCCAGAAACAAAGCCAGTAGTAACCCAAATATTGCCAGCCCTAAAGTTAGTTTTCGACTATAGGTAATTATTCTGGATTGCAAATTAGGCATAGATATAACTCCAAACTACTCTAAATTAAATTATTAATGCTTTCATGAATACTCTTGATCAACACTTTACAAGGAATAGAGAAGGAATAGCTATCAAATCACCGCCATCAAGCACGATCGAGCAACCATATTTTCGCCGATGTCTGTCCTCAGTGCTACTGTTGGGACAAATTTTTTTGCGCTTGCTTCAGGGGAAAACCTACTATCGTCAAGTCTTTGCCCATTTGGTGACGGCGGGGCCCGGCTCGATCGCTCCGGTGATTATGGTGAGCAGTTTTGCAGGGATGATTTTTACCATTCAGACTGCGAGAGAATTGATCAACTATGGAGCGGTGAATAGTGTGGGGGGAGCCTTTGCCCTAGCCTTTTGTCGAGAACTAGCCCCAATTCTGACAGCGAGTATTATTGCGGGGCAGGTGGGTTCAGCCTTTGCTGCCGAGTTGGGATCAATGCAAGTCACCGAGCAGATTGATGCCCTGTATCTGTTGAGAACCGATCCCCTTGACTATCTGGTTTTGCCTAGAGTTGTGGCTTGTTGTGTGATGATGCCTCTGTTGATGATGTTTTCTTTGGTGATGGGGATTGGGGGCGGGGTGTTTGTGGCAGATTTTTTTTATGGAGTGCTGCCGACAATTTTTCTAGATTCGGTGCGGGATTTTCTAGAGCCGAAAGATATGGTGATTATTGTGGTGAAGGGGATAATTTTTGGGGCTTTGGTGGCGGTGAATGGCTGTAGTTGGGGGTTGACCACCCGGGGCGGCGCAAGGGAAGTGGGCGAGTCGGCAACACGGGCAGTGGTGACAACTTGGATCGCAATTTTTATGATGGATTTGGTGATTTCCTTAGTGCTAATTGGGAAACCTGTGATTTAGAGAAGAAGCTTTGGCGACTAAAGTCGCAACTACAGGAACTTTAGGAACTTTTTTTAAGTTAACTTTTTGCAGGAATTGCCCCCTTGAAGGTGCTTAGTTTTTCTTTGATAAAGCGGATATAGAGATGTTTGAAGGTCGATCGCAGCACCCGTGGCAAACCAAAATCAATGGGGACTAAGCTGG
>JAIMKT010000023.1:3742-4001 GCA_020692245.1 Microcoleus sp. GA_180221_E-2-1-MAG-45_12 | reverse complement strand
TGGGAGAGCAGAGAGGGAAGTTAATTTGCTCTAGTTCAGGACATAAACCAAGACTCTGAGCCGCTACGATCGTGGGAATAATTTGGGGATTAACTTGCAAAATTTCAATTATGGCTCGATCGAGGGCAAACACATCTGTAGCTGCCCCTAAAACTCCTAAATCTCTGGGTTCGCCACCACTGGGCCCATTGCCTTCATGACCAATAATGCCATCTACGATCGTCAGGTCTGGGTCGATCGTCCGGGCTGTCTCCACCAA
>JAIMKT010000023.1:0-3662 GCA_020692245.1 Microcoleus sp. GA_180221_E-2-1-MAG-45_12 | reverse complement strand
AATTTTTCACGCCCATAGTCATAGTTAGCTGGACGTGGGATTTCACCTTGGGCAGATTGATCACCACATCCGCTTCCATCGCTTCCTTACTTAGCAAGAGGTGATTAAATTCTTGACTCACCGTGGCATAACGCTTGCCATGAAATTCGACAATGGGCAGATTTAGCTCTTCGACGAGCGCCTGATAACCATTGGCAAAAGCCACTCCCTTCGCACTACCAAAGGCGGGCCCATCTCCTAAAAATGGTTTTCCCCCTGCTGCCATCACCAGCTTGGCAACCTCATAGACAATTTCTGGGCGGGTGACGCATTCCTTGGTAGGACGAGCGCCCGTTAATAGATTCGGCTTGAGGAGGACTCGATCGCCCGGTTTCACAAAATTTCCCATCCCTCCCCAAGGACTAAGCACCTCAGCTAGGGCTGAAGCTAGGGCAGTATCGTAATTATCGGCACGAACTAAGCTAACAGTAGAGGGATTAGATGAAGTAGAGGGCATAAAAATAACTAAATAAAAATAACTAATTTGAATAAGTATTGATTGTATCCAGAAAAAACGCTATGTCTCTAGGGTATCAAGAAAACTAAATTCGGCAAATCTGCTTCAGGGGAATTTTAATCAGGAAAGTTGTTCCTTTTCCGGGTTCACTGGTGACAATTAGCTCCCCACTGTGCTTGTCTACAATAATTTGATGACTAATAGCTAAACCCAAGCCTGTCCCCTTACCCACGGATTTCGTTGTGTAGAAAGGATCAAAAATTCGATCGATCACCTTTTGGGGCATTCCGAGGGCATTATCTTGGATTCTAATTCCCATAGTTGGGGGAGACTTGGGATTATCACTGGGCAACAACTCTGTATGGATAGTGATCTTGCTGGGGTCTTGAGCCATTTCCACAGCAGAACGACGCTGGTCTTTTTCTTCAAGGGCATCGATGGCATTAGCAATCAAATTCATAAACACCTGATTGAGTTGCCCTGCATAGCATTCCACTGGGGGTAGCTCACCATACTCTTTGATAATCTGGATAGGGGGATGGTCAGATTTTGCCTTGAGACGATTTTGTAGAATTAATAAAGTACTATCAATATTTTCATGGATGTCGATCGCCTTCATCTCCGCTTCATCCAACCGGGAGAATGTCCGTAGGGATTTCACAATTTCCCGAATTCTCGTTGCCCCCAAATGCATCGACTTGACAATCTTCGGCAAATCTTCTTGGAGGTAATCTAGTTCTATATCTTCTACTTCCTCAATGACTGATTTGGGAGGATTAGGAAAAGTATCTTGGTATAAACTCACTAAACGCAACAATTTGTCTGTGTATTCTTGAATATAGGTCAGGTTCCCATAGATAAAGTTCACCGGATTATTGATCTCGTGAGCGATCCCCGCCACCATCTGCCCCAAGGATGACATTTTTTCGGTTTGAATTAGCTGTGTTTGCGCCTTTGTTAGATCGTCTAAGGCCCGGGACAGTTCCTTGGCTTTTTTCTGACTAGTTTTGTACAGTTGGGCTTGGTTAATAGCGGCGGTAAGTTGGGCGGTGACCCCCTGCCATAATTCTTGACTAAATTCTCGACTAAATTCTCGACTAGATTCTTGCTGATGGACGGGACTTTCTGGAGGATGACTTGGGGAATCACCTAGGATCGCAGGTTGCTGTTCTAGCCAAAAACAGGAAACTACACCCACGCCTCGGAGAGCTTCGATCGGCATAAATACCGCAGACTTTGCCCTAAATCGCCTCAGAAGTGATTGAGTTACAGGATCCTCTAGCTGCTCTACATCTTCTATGTGATAAATTTCCCCTCGGAACGTGTATTGATTGATGATCCCGCAAGCATCTACTGGATAAATACTCAGCTTATGATCATCAGCACTTTGATCGTTGGGGTCTTTTGCCGTATGGATGACTTCCCAGCAGTGAGTAGTGGCGATCGAGCCATCCCGGAGCTTTTCTCCCAAGGAGCGATACCAAGCAAAACTGCAAATATCCACCTGCAACTGGGCTTTAATTTCAGTCACCGTGGTACTCAAAATTTGCTCCACATCAAGGGAATTCCGCATCAATGTACTCAGGCGGTTAATTAGGGCTTCCCGTTGGGCAATCTGGCGATAATTTGCCTCCGAGGCTTGGCGTTCCAACTCGGCCTGCTTCACCCGGGTAATATCGATCACGGTGCCAATTAAGCGACAGATCCGCCCTTGGTCATCTCGGAGGGGATTTAAGGTAGTCCAATGCCAACGTCTTTCCCCATCCCGGAGAAAAGTTTCTTCTGTGGAAATGGTTGTCTCCGCCTCAACACAAGACTGATAACTAGCTTCCCATATCGGACCAAGTTCCTCTCCAAAGGCTTCCAGAGGGGTTTTCCCTTGCAGTTGCCCTAAGGTGGCTCCCAAACCTGCGAGGGACTTGGCATTAAAACCACTACAGATAAATTTGCCCTCTGGGGTGACATCCATCACAAACACCATCATATCTACCCCATCGTAGATCGTCCGCAAAAACTCTTCCTGCTGCTTCAGGTTTCGCTCCGCCAGCTTTTGAGCGGTAATATCCATGGAGTTGCCAATGAGGCGATAAACTCTACCATTGACATCCCGGACAGGGTTGAGGGTCGTGATTGTCCAAGTTTCTTCCCCGTTCATCAAGTAAAACTGTTCCGATCGAATCACCTGAGCTGTATCTACACAACGCTGGTAATCTCGCTCCCACACTGCTGCCAAATCTTCCCCAAAGTTTTCCCCCATGGTTTTGCCATAACCATCCTCTGGTCGCATCCCCACATCTTTCGTCGCCCGCTTATTCCAGCCCAAAGCTCGAAATTTTCCATCTAGCCCCACATCAATCACAAAAATATTTTGATCAATCCCGTCATAGATCGTGCTGAGAAACTCGGCTTTCTCCTGAAGCTCTAACTCCACTAGTTTCCGGTCAGTAATATCTATCACTACGCCGTAGAGTCCGGTGATTTCACCCTGCTCATCTCGGAGGACATCTCCCCTGGCATTGATAAACTTCAATTCTCCCTGTTGATTGTACGTCCGAAACTCGCAACTGTAGGTAATTCCCTCAGTGATCGCCCGCTCAACGGCAGCAGCATACCAAGATAAATCATCAGGATGCACCAGCGTGAGTTGTTCTGGGTAAGGGAGCGGCTCCTCTTGAGGGTTCATTCCAAAAATGTGATAAACCTCCTCTGACCAACTAACTTCCCCCGTGCGGCTATTAAAATCCCAAGAACCAATTTTAGCAATGGTCTGGGTAGCTCGTAGCTTGAGGTTAATATGTTGTACTTCGAGGGCTGTGGCTTGCTGAATTTGTAGTAGTTGTTGATAGCTATGGGCGGCTACTTTCTGATCCGTAATATCGGTAACGACCCCCCCGATCGCATACACTTCGCCAAGGGAATTACAAAAAGGAAACTTAGTATTCAGCAGGTAGTGAATACCATCTTCTTGATAGATTTCATCTTCTTTGGTAATCGGGGCTTTCTGGGCAATGACTAAGCGATCGCTCTCCCGGAATCTGGCAACTTCGGCGGGGCTGAAAAACTCTCGATCAGGCTTCCCCAAAACATCTCCAGTGCTGAGATGACGCATAAATTCCCAGTATCGATTCACCATCAAATACCGCCCCTCTAAGTCTTTGACGTAGAT
>JAIMKT010000022.1:49487-51888 GCA_020692245.1 Microcoleus sp. GA_180221_E-2-1-MAG-45_12 | reverse complement strand
TTAGCTACGATCGCACTGTTGCTCTCCATGGGGCAAATTTGCGGGTAAATCAAGGCAGTATTGCGGGAATTGTTGGCATGAATGGCAGTGGTAAATCTACACTGTTTAAGGCAATTATGGGTCTGGAAAAACTGCGATCGGGCAGGGTTTTAATTCAAGGTAAACCTATTAATAAAATTCACCAGCGTAATCTTCTTGCTTATATTCCCCAAACCGAGGCGGTAGATTGGGATTTCCCCATTAGCGTTTATGATGTGGTGATGATGGGACGCTATGGGTATATGAACTGCCTCCGCATACCGAGGGAGATCGATCGACAAATTGTCCAGCAAAGTTTAGCAAAAACTCAATTAACTGGTTTAGAGCAGCGTCAAATTGGAGAACTATCTGGTGGGCAGAAGAAACGGACATTCCTTGCTCGGACTCTGGCTCAACAGGGAGATATTATTCTCTTAGATGAACCCTTCGCTGGGGTAGATGTGAAAACTGAAAAAGCAATTATTGAGCTATTAATAGAACTCCGAGATTTAGGTAAAACTATCTTAATTTCTACCCACGATTTGAGCAGTATTGCTACTTTCTGTGATCAAGTAATTTTAGTGAACAAAACTATTCTTGCCTACGGGTCGATCGCGGATGTATTCACCCCAGAGAATCTTTCCCGTACTTTTGGTGGGTCGGTTCCCCAAGGTTTATTTTAGATGCAGTTGTTAAGTTAGGTAAAATTATGAGATTGAATTTAAGCAGATAAAAATTATTAGATAAAATTAATTAATAAAAATGGAAATAATCTGGCAATGGTTTACTGCCCCTCTGCAATTTCAGTTTATGGTGCAGGCTCTATTTGTAAGTGTATTAGTCGGGATCATCTGTGCAGTTCTCTCTTGTTATTTAACTCTTAAGGGCTGGGCTTTAATGGGGGATGCCGTTTCCCACGCTGTGCTGCCGGGAGTTGTTCTTGCCTATGGTTTACAGATTCCATTAGCACTGGGAGCCTTTATTTTTGGCTTGGGTTCCGTATTATTAATTGGGTTGATTAAAGCTAGAACTAGAGTCAAAGAAGATGCAGCGATCGGCTTAGTTTTTACTGGCTTCTTTGCCTTGGGGTTAGTCCTGATCTCGAAGCTACCTAGTAATATTGACCTCATGCATATTCTATTTGGAAATCTCTTGGGAATCTCTCCAGAAAACCTAACTCAAACCATCATAATTACTATCATAACTACCCTTGGCTTATTTATTTTCAGGAAAGATTTACTCCTATTTTGCTTTGACCCCATCCATGCCAAATCCATTGGCTTAAACACAACTTTCTTATACTATCTATTATTAATTATTCTCGCCTTAACTATTGTCGCTGCTCAACAAACTGTGGGAATTATTCTAGTGATTGCGATGCTAATTACCCCCGGTTCTACTGCTTATCTCTTGACCGATAACTTCGATCACATGACTATTTTGGCTGTGCTTAGTGCTGTTTTTTCCAGTGTCCTCGGTACTTATCTTAGCTATCATTTCGATGCTTCCCCGGCTGGATGTATTGTGGTTTTACAAACCCTAATATTTCTGGTGACAATGATTTTTGCCCCAAAGTATGGACTAATTGCTAAACGTTAATTAACTAGCACACTGTCCATAGAAACAAGAGATTTAGACGAGAACACACTATTAGTTTTAGACAAAGATGGGTGCTTTGTAGCATCACGATCGAATACTCAAGAATAGAGTGAGCCTTCCGCAAGTAAAATATGAAAAAATTCCTGCATAATTCAGCCAAATCTATCTAAACCTATGGAAAAACTCATCCACTATCCCCTAGTCATCAATGGTCAGCCCATCACCACCGGGAGCCAAGACCTAATCAATCCTGCCACTGGAAAAGTATTTGCCACTGTTGCCGTGGGAACCCCAGAAGATGTGAACCAAGCAGTGATTGCGGCTCAAGCTGCTCAAAAAATTTGGGGGAGTCTCTCCTATGGGGAACGGAGTGCTGCCCTCCTAAAATTTGCCGATGTCATGGAAACCCATAGCGCTGAACTGGCAGAACTGGAAAGTATTAATGCTGGCAAACCAATTAAACTCAGTGCCAATAGTGATATACCCGCCGGGATTGATAATTTGCGCTATTTTGCTTCGGTTCTCCGCCGTCAAGAAGGGGCTGCGGCTGGAGAATATTTGGGGGGTTATACCAGTCTGTTGCGTCGGGAACCCATTGGCGTTGTCGGAGCCATTACCCCGTGGAATTATCCGTTTATGATGGCGATCTGGAAAATTGCTCCCGCCCTTGCTGCTGGGAATGCGATCGTCCTCAAGCCGGCTCCCAATACCCCCATTACTACCATTAAACTTGCGGAAATTGCGATCGAAGCTGGACTACCTGCGGGCTTACTCAATATTGTCA
>JAIMKT010000022.1:10870-49477 GCA_020692245.1 Microcoleus sp. GA_180221_E-2-1-MAG-45_12 | reverse complement strand
CGCCGTGGGTGAAGCGATTTGTACTCATCCCCAAATTCGGATGGTTAGTTTCACTGGTAGCACCCGCACTGGAAAACGAGTTATGGAATTAGCCAGCCAAACAGCCAAGCGAGTCACCTTGGAACTAGGGGGGAAGGCTCCGTTTATTGTGTTTGAGGATGCAGATATTGAAGCGGCGGCTCATGGTGCAGTAGTGGGAGCTTTTGTGAATACAGGGCAGGATTGTACGGCAGCAACTCGGATCTATGTGCAGGAGGCAGTGTTCGATCGCTTCCTAGCTCGTTTCCAAGAATTAACCCAACAGGTGCGGGTTGGCGATCCCATGGAGGAGACGACAGATATTGGGCCTCTGAGCAGTGCTGCCCACCAGTCAAAAGTCCACGGTTTTGTCCAAGAAGCCCAACAGCAGGGTATTAAAGTCTTGATTGGCGGCGAATTACCGGGAGAAGAGGGCTTTTTCTATCCACCAACAATTCTTGTCGAACCACCCCAAACAGCTAACTGTGTCCAAGAAGAAATTTTTGGTCCCGTAGTGACGGTGAATCGGTTTCAGGATGAGGCAGAGGCGATCGCCCTAGGAAATGATGTTGCCTACGGTTTGGCGGGTAGTGTCTGGACGAGCAATGTCCAAAGAGCTATGCGTCTATCAGCAGCCTTGGAATGCGGCACGGTGTGGATTAATGACCATCTACCGATCACCAGTGAAATGCCCCATGGTGGTTTCAAGCAAAGCGGCTTTGGTAAGGATCTCTCCCACTACGCCCTAGAGGAATACACGATCGTCAAGCACGTTGTCCTCGACACCACTGGTGCTGCCCGGAAACCTTGGCACTTTACCATTTTTGGTGATGCGGAGTAGCTGAGTAACTAAGAATCTACCCTAGAACTTCTGAACTTCTCTATTTACGGGATGTTTTAGAAGTTTCTAGCGGTTGTAAATGCGTAGGTGGAAGAAGAATTATCTGGGTGATTAGATGCTTATTTAGCAAGTTGTCAAAGTTCCATAAACTTGATCAGAGATTCTTCTGGAGCCTGCTCGATCTCAAGAATAAGTCGTTCTTTGATGTTCATGGAAGAGAGGACTTTACCCATAGTAGCAGTGGAATTGTCCATAATGCTAATGCTCCGTGGGTTGGAAACTATTTCCATCATAATTTAGAAGAACTTTATGAATCGCTATTCCAAGGATTGAAGATGGCAACACCTGTGCCTTCAAAATCATTTTCATTACGAGTAACAAGAGACAAGGAATTTTGAAGAGCGATCGCTGCAATCAGAGAGTCTATTACAGGCAGTGAGCGCCCCTGTTGTTCGAGTTTCCCAACTAATTCTCCCCACAACAACATAGTTTGCAGATCAAGCCCTATTATTCTGCCTAGAAAGCGATTTGGCAGAGTTTGATTTAGCCAAATATCTAGGGAGTCTTTACGTTGAGATGAGGCAAGTTTACTAACGCCTTTGGAAATTTCACCGATCGTGATGATGCTGAGATAGAGTGTTTCTGGAGCTTGGGCATCAAGCCAGTCTAGAACTTTTTGATTAGGTTGTTTGGCGACTAGTTCAGAAACTAGGCAAGTATCAAGGAGATAGTTCATACAATGAAGCGATCGACTGCAAGGCTATGATCACGGCTGAAATCTAGTTCATCTGTAGCCACAACTTCGGCGAGAGGAGATTGATGGAAAAATTCTGAGAGTTTAATAGGATAATTCTCTGGGTGAGTAGATGCTTGTTTAGCAAGTTGCCAAAGTTCCATAAACTTGATCAGAGATTCTTCTGGAGCTTCCTCGATCTCAAGAATAAGTTGTTCTTTGATGCTCATGGGGTTGATTAGTTGGAGTACTATTTCTATGATACGTCAAAGTCATAAAAGTCCTAGGAGGGGAAATATTTTAAGTGTTGTAGGTCAATCGTCCTATTTTCAATATCAATCAAAGTACACATTCATCAATCTTAATCATGCCGATTCAATTTGCGAAGAGCGATCGAGAAATTAACGCCTGTTTTCCAGTGATGTTCCAACTTCGTCCCCATCTAGACCCAGCAGAATTTGTTGCTAGAGTCCGTAGGCAACAGCAGGGGGGTTATCAACTAGCTTTTTTGACTGGAGAAAATCTGGCAGAAGTGAAAGCAGTAGCGGGGTTACGAATTTCTGAATGTTTGTCCTATGGGAAATTTTTATATGTGGATGACTTGGTGACACTGGAGGACGATCGATCCCAAGGCTACGGGGAACAAATCTTAAACTGGTTAATCGCCTACGCCAAAGAGCAAGATTGTGCCGAGTTTCATCTTGATTCTGGAGTCCAGCGCTTTGCTGCCCATCGCTTCTACTTTCGCCACCGCCTCACCATCAGTTGCTACCACTTTGTTCTAAAACTCTAGCCACTATTTTTACTGGCAAATTTTCAAGAGAATTATCTATTGAGATTTTAGATAAAAAATTTTAGGCAAAAAAAGACCGCTCCTTTTCACCAGAACGGTCTTAATGTTTACTTAAAAATGTCTAACTGAAATTGTTTAAAGACAATCTAGAGTCTAGGCTTCAGGAGCCGGGGTGAGAACTAGCTCTCTTTGTTCCCCACGACTAGCTTTGACCTGCCCTTCCTCGTTGACATCGATGATCGCTGTATCGCCATCCTTGATTCTGCCAGAGAGGATTTCCTCCGCTAGGACATCTTCCAAGAGGCGCATGATTGCCCGACGGAGGGGTCTAGCACCATAACTGGGGCTGTAGCCTTCTTCCACGAGACGATCCTTGAATTTCTCCGTCACTTCGAGGGTGATATTTTTCTCAATGAGGCGACCAAACACTTCTTTGAGCATAATATCGGAGATTTCCTTGACTTCCAGTTTGTTTAACTGACGGAAGACAATGATTTCATCGAGACGGTTGAGGAATTCTGGGCGGAAGTATTGCTTCAGTTCCTCGTTAACAAGGGAGCGAATCCGGTTGTACTGAGATTCCACTGCACTTTCGGTAGCAAAATCGAAGCCCAAACCGCCGCCGCCTTTTTCGATTACCTTAGAACCAATGTTGGAGGTCATGATCAAGAGGGTATTCTTGAAATCTACCGTCCGTCCCTTGGCATCAGTGAGCCGCCCATCTTCGAGGATCTGTAAGAGCATATTGAAGACATCGGGGTGAGCCTTTTCAATTTCATCAAACAGAACTACGGTGTAGGGTTTACGGCGGACTGCTTCCGTGAGTTGACCACCTTCGTTGTAGCCTACATAGCCCGGAGGAGAACCAATGAGCTTACTAACGGTGTGCCGCTCCATGTATTCCGACATATCGAGACGGATCATGTTGTCTTCAGAACCAAAGAAGTAGGCAGCGAGGGATTTGGCAAGCTCAGTTTTACCGACTCCGGTTGGTCCAGAGAAGATGAAACTAGCGATCGGTCGATTCGGGTTCTTCAAGCCAACTCTAGCTCTACGAATAGCTCTAGATACAGCTTTCACGGCATCTTCCTGACCAATTAGGCGCTGGTGGAGGGTTTCTTCCATATTCATCAGTTTCACCGATTCCGACTCGGTTAACTTGCTGACAGGAACCCCAGTCCAAGAAGCCACAATGTGGGCAATATCTTCTTCAGAGACGACGGGCATTTCTTCGCTCTTGGGTTCAGCTTTCTTGGTTTGGGCGATCGTCCGAATCTCGGCTTTGATCTCCATTTCCCGATCGCGTAGTTCCCCGGCTCGATCGAAGTCCTGACTCCGGACCGCATCATCTTTATCCTTGAGGACTTGACGCAGTTCCTTATCTAATTCCTTAGCAGCAGCCGGGAGTTGAGAATTAATTAATCTCACCCGTGATCCCGCTTCATCTACAAGGTCGATGGCTTTGTCTGGCAGATAGCGGTCAGAAATATAGCGATCGGAAAGCTTCGCTGCCGCTTCCAGAGCCATATCAGAGATTTTTAGCTTGTGGTGCTGCTCATAGCGATCGCGCAGACCAAAGAGAATTTCAATGGTTTCATCAACCGAAGGCTCACCCACCATAACAGGCTGGAACCGACGCTCTAGAGCCGCATCCCGTTCGATGTGCTTGCGGTATTCATCTAGAGTGGTCGCCCCGATACACTGCAATTCACCCCGAGCCAAGGCTGGCTTCAGAATATTTGCCGCATCGATCGCCCCTTCGGCAGCCCCTGCACCAATCAGAGTATGGACTTCATCAATTACCAGAATGACATTCCCCGCCGAGCGGATCTCATCCATGATTTTTTTCAGTCTTTCCTCAAATTCACCCCGGTATTTAGTTCCCGCCACTAGAAGACCGATATCCAGGGTAACAACCCGCTTATCTTCTAAAATGTCTGGAATATCGTTGTTGGCAATCCGTTGAGCAAGCCCTTCAGCGATCGCAGTTTTACCCACACCCGGCTCTCCAATGAGGACTGGGTTATTTTTTGTCCGTCGACCCAGAATCTGGATCACCCGTTCAATTTCCTTAGCTCGACCAACTACGGGATCAAGCTTCCCTTCGGCAGCCATAACTGTCAGATTGGAGCCAAATTCATCAAGGGTGGGGGTTTTCGTCCGCCCCTGAGAGCCGCCACCCGCACTAACTTCCGCAGTTTCGCCAAGCATCCGAATAACTTGAGTCCGGACTTTGCCTAGGTCTACTCCAAGGTTTTCTAGCACCCGGGCAGCCACCCCTTCACCTTCCCGAATCAACCCCAAGAGTAGGTGTTCGGTACCAATGTAGTTGTGACCCAATTGCCGTGCTTCCTCTAGAGATAGTTCTAGGACACGTTTGGCACGGGGAGTAAAGGGGATTTCAACAGCAACGAAACCCGATCCCCGACCAATGATTTTCTCGACCTCAATCCGGGCATCTTTGAGATTGACACCCATAGACTTTAGGACTTTGGCAGCAACGCCTGTGCCTTCGCCGATCAGACCCAAAAGTATTTGTTCCGTACCGACGAAATTGTGCCCCAGGCGACGTGCTTCTTCCTGGGCGAGCATAATTACCTTAATGGCCTTTTCTGTAAAGCGTTCAAACATGGTTTTTTTCCATCACCTGTAGCTAACCCGTGTACGAATTATCCTAGCATAGCAAACTTAGTTGGTGTGGAGCTATGATTATTTTTGGTTTATTATTTAGTTTATTTTTGATTGTTTTGGAAATTAGGTAACAAATAATACTTAAATTCAGGAGCGCAAACAATAGATATACAAATTTATGGGGAGCTTAATTATGAAAAATCTGAATCCAAATTTAGCGGGAGATCCGGTGGCGGTAGTAACAGGGGGATCACGGGGGATCGGCAGGGCGATCGCTCTAGTTTTGGCAGCCCAAGGAGCCAAGGTAGTGGTGAATTATGCCAACTCTCCAGACGCAGCAGCCAAGGTGGTACAAGAGATTCAGGATTTTGGGGGAATAGCGATCGCCCTCAAGGCAGATGTCTCCAAAGCTGGGGAAGTAGACCAGATGATCAGCGAGGTGATGGATAAATGGCAGCGCATTGATGTGTTAGTAAATAATGCGGGGATCACCAGAGATGGCTTGTTACTACGGATGAAGCCCGAAGATTGGCAAGCGGTGATTGATCTAAATTTAACCGGAGTTTTTCTCTGCACCAAAGCTGTGAGTAAGATCATGCTCAAACAAAAGGCGGGTAGAATCATTAACATCACCTCCGTAGTCGGAGAAACAGGCAATGCGGGGCAAGCCAACTACAGCGCCGCCAAAGCCGGGGTGATTGGTTTTACCAAATCTATTGCTAAGGAACTCGCCAGCCGGGGGATCACCGTTAATGCCGTAGCTCCCGGTTTTATCACCACCGACATGACCAAGGATATTAAAGCAACAGAAATCCTCTCCCACATTCCCCTAGGCAGGTATGGACAACCGGAGGAAGTGGCAGGTATGGTCAGATTCCTCGCAGCGGATTCGGCGGCGGGTTATATTACAGGGCAGGTGTTTAACGTCGATGGCGGCATGGTTATGTAACCTTAATAAACAATGAGTTTGGAGATGAATTTAGATTTATACGAGCTATTAAGCAAGATCAAACAACAACCATCTCTATATTTGGGAAAGAGATCGCTCAGTCATCTCCATGTGTTCCTTGATGGTTATACTTTTGCCTGTCGTCAACTAGACATTCCTCCAACAGAACAGGAAAAGAAGTTTGAGGAGTTTCAAGAATGGATAGAAATACGATTTAACCAAGTATCTACTCAATCTTGGAGTCGAATTATTCTTTTTTATGCTGAGGATGAAGCGGCTGCTTTGAACAGATTTTTTGAGTTGTTTGAAGAATTTCTGAGTAGTCATGATGGTTCAAAAAATAGTAATGAAGCAAATAAATGGGAACAATTATAGGCGGCGAAAGGGGAGATTAATTTGGTAATTTCAGACTATTCAGAACAAGGGCAGGGTAGAATTTCAGGGCTAATTATTGATCTTTAACTGCTTTTTTAACTGCTGCCTAAGCCAAACCCAAGCTAAATTATGGTAAACACTTTAACTGTCGGCTCAAATCCTGATTCCTGTCTTCAATCAAAACTCAGGTATGCTTATTTTCCCGGTTGCGTGGCTCAAGGGGCTTGCCGGGAATTGCATCTTTCCACGACATCCCTAGCGGCGGCTTTGGGCATTGAACTGATTGAACTGAAGAAGGCTTCCTGCTGTGGTTCAGGGACTTTTAAGGAAGAGTCGCAACTATTAGAAGATAGCGTGAATGCGAGAAATATTGCCCTTGCGGAGGAATTACAACTGCCCTTGCTAACCCATTGCAGCACTTGTCAGGGAGTCATTGGTCAGGTGGACGATCGCCTCAAATCGGCTCAACAGGAAAATCCCCTGTATCTAGCAGAAGTTAATGATCTGCTCACGGGGCAGGGTTGCTCTCCCTACAAAGGCAGTACCGAAGTCAAACATCTTCTCTGGGCTTTGGTAGGAGATTATGGTTTAGAAGAATTGCAGAAAAAAGTTACTCGATCGCTCTCTGGTCTTAAATGTGCTGCCTTCTATGGTTGCTATCTCCTCCGGGGACAAAAGCAATTGCCCTTTGATGACCCTATCAATCCCCAATCCATGGAAAATGTCTTCCGAGTCTTGGGGGCGGAACCCGTGTATTACCAAGGCAGGACTCAATGTTGTGGCTGGCCACTGGCTAGTTATGCTACAGAGCAATCTTTCAAAATGGCGGGGGGACATATCCAAACTGCGATCGCCGCCGGAGCCGATTGTTTGGTTACTCCCTGTCCTCTCTGTCATCTCAACTTAGATTCTCGCCAACCCGAAGTCGAAAAAGTGATCGGCTCAAAATTGGGTTTGCCAGTTTTACATTTGCCTCAATTAATTTGTTTAGCTCTAGGGATTAGCCCCGATCAATTAGGCTTATCAAAACACATTGTTTCTGTGCAACCTCTCCTGAATAAATTGGGTATTTCTTAGTTAAGTTTGGCAAGATTTCTGTAGGCATAGGGGAGAAGTAATCAAAAATGGAAGCGTTATTTATCGGCATGGTTTGGCTGCTAGTGTTTGCTACCGGGAGTGCGATCGGTAGTTTTCTCAATGTGGTAATCTACCGGATTCCTGCCAACTTATCCATTATTCATCCCCCTTCCCGTTGTCCCCAGTGCTTGCATCGCCTAGGCAAGGCAGAGAATATCCCCATTCTTGGCTGGTTAAGATTAGGGGGGAAATGCCGCCATTGTGGGGTTAAAATTTCTCCCCGCTATCCCCTGGTGGAAGCCGCTACCGGGCTGATGTTTTTGGCTGTTTTCTTTCGGTTTGGGACATCCCTAGAAACCTTAGGCTACTGGGCTTTTCTAAGTTGGTTACTCGCTCTATCCTTGATTGATCTAGACACCATGACCCTGCCCCATCCATTGACTAAATCGGGGTTAATGGTCGGCTTAGGATTTCAATTAATCTGGGGCTATGCTGGCAGCGATCAAGCCATAATTCCCCAATTGATGACCGGGATTCGGGGGGCAGTGGTGGGGATTTGGTTATTTGAAATTATTGCTCTTGCTGCCTATGTCATCCTCGGAAAAGAAGCCATGGGAGCGGGAGATAGCAAACTTGCGGCGATGATGGGGGCGTGGTTGGGTTGGAAATATTTATTAGTCGGCAGTTTTCTTGCCTGTGCCTTGGGAGCTTTTCTGGGGGGCGGGGCGATCGCCTTGGGGTGGATCGATCGAAGGCAACCCATCCCTTTTGGCCCCTTCCTTGCCTTGGGTGCTACCCTCACAGTTTTCTGGGGAGAGCTACTCCTCCAAAGTTATTGGCAATTATTTTTTCCCTTGTAAAGGCAGTAATTTTAGGGCAGGGGAAGTTTACTGTTTCGAGGAGTAGACCTCATGCCAAGGGCTACCGCCGACTTCTAGACCGCAGAGATTGCTGGTGGCTTTGATGATGGTTTGCTGGGGTTGATTATTCCCAATTTTCTGAAGTTCTAGGTTTAAATCTCCCTGCATGGTGTCTCGGCAACAGAATTGTAAGCCCTGCTCTGTGGGCGCTCTCAGGAGAGTTCCGGGTAAATTGGTGGTTCCCGTTAATTCCACTCGGTAGTCATGATTTTGGGCGGTCATGTGCCATCTGCCCCAAGGGGAAATTTCCCAGTTCACTTGACTATTCCACGGTACGAATTCGTAGAATTTACCTTGATAATGAATGCCAATCATGGCGACAGATTCCATCCACCAGAGAATCCCCCGTCGTCCACCCCCGGCTGTGAGAGCTAAATCAGGTTCGTTAATAAAACTATTACAATTCAGCCAAAACCACTTAGAGGGGAACGATCGACCCCAGTTTTTTTCCCCGTAGGCAGGAGCTTTAGTAAATTCATACCTTTTGCCTTCCCACTCGATCCAACCCGTTGCCCAACCATGTGCCATCAGAATCTGCCAGCCCGGTTCAAAGATTTGCAGAGAAGATAACCATCCCGCCGTTGATTGCTGATTACCTAGGCGATCGCCCCAACCATAAACAGGAGTGATTTCATAACACCACCGTGTCCAATAGCCAGTTTTGGGGTCAAAGAATTGCCCTTGATTCAGAGTTGCAGTGGCTTGGTAGCCTTCAATAACTTTCTCGTTAAATTCTACGGGGTCTAGATACCTAGGCTTGCCAGAAATTTTACTTTTACCCCAATGTCCGAGGGCTAATCGGTGACTATCAGCCCAGAATCCTGCCACATCAGGGAAAGTCCGCCAGTAGTAACCATCATCAGGCCCTAAAACTTGGGCTGCGCCACCGCTCTGGGGTTTCCCGCCCACGGGGTCATCGATCGAGTACATAAAAGCAATAGTCTGCCCTAATTCTGGCAGGGTGACTCGATAATACCAACCCTCAAAAAAACGTTGAGTAATGGTGTTGCCATGGTAGCCATTATGGGGAGTTTGGAGCTTGGTCATTTGTGGAGTTTTATCATCATTTTTTAACATTTCTGTGATTATCCTATTCTCTTTTGTTATGAAACGTCTGCGATCACCTTGAATCTCCAGTCTAATCTCCAGTCTAATCTCTAGTCATTTTTGCCAAAACAAGGCATAATTTTCAGCAATCAGAGGAAATGTAACTAGAAAGTTTAGAAGTTCACCTAGAAATTCAACCAAAAATTTAACTAGCAATTTAACTAGCAATTTAACTAAAGAATTACTTAATGAAGCCTGTGAAATACTTTTTTCTGTCGGATGGTTGGGATGTGGGGAGAGTTTGGGAATTTGGCGGATTGTGGAGTGAAGCTACGTGGCGACGGCGACCAGATATCCAGAGGTTAAACTTGTGTGTTTTAGAGCAGGGAGAAAAATTGTGGCTGTATCGAGTAGAGGAAGATGTGATTATGGTAGAGGTCAGACCGGGGTTTACTGGGGTCGATCGCAATCTAGAAGCCGACCTAGAGACTAATCCAGATGTTGAAACTACTAGCAAATCTCCCCCAACCAATCCTCAGATTAATCCCATTGGGAAAGTAGTTCTCAAGAGATTGATTACCGCAGAGCAGGCGATCGACTATATCAATAAAT
This sequence comes from Microcoleus sp. GA_180221_E-2-1-MAG-45_12, assembly GCA_020692245.1. GTDB lineage: Bacteria > Cyanobacteriota > Cyanobacteriia > Cyanobacteriales > JAAUUE01 > JAAUUE01. Next base: position 39,481 of record JAIMKT010000022.1, on the reverse strand, counting down.
CTAGTACATTGCCCTAAATTTTATACTTATCAATTTTAGCGATCGCTTCATCAATATCCTTTAAGCGTTCAACATCACTTCTCATAGCAAAATACAATCCTGTAAAACACGATCTCGAATGCGTTCCTTTAGTCCCTGCTCTGTCACCACATCTACCTTACACTTTAATAAGTCCTCTAAATCTTGAATTAAACCTACAGGAAACCAAGATGAAATATTTTTGAGATCGTAATCAATCAGTAAATCAATATCGCTATCTTCCGTCTCCTCACCCCGAGCTACTGAACCAAACACTCGCACATTAAAAGCCCCATGTTTAGCAGCAATTTGCAAAATCTCCTCACGCCTTTCTTGTAATAACTGTTTCAGCTTTTTCTCTTGATTAATATTTGTGATATTCATAACACAAGTCCTGATTTATCGATCAAACTCTCCACTAAAAACACTCCTAATTTCTCCTAATTAATCCTAACAACTTCTGCCCAGAACTAATTAAAAACAAAGCTTTTGTTTGACTCCAAAAAATTCTCCGGGTCGGAGCATAGAAAGCACTCACCAAATAGGTAGAAAACATCTGGGCAACGATCGTCGCTATAGCTGCTCCTACTCCCTCATACTGGGGAATCCAGAGTAAATTGAGACAGATATTAATCCCCGCCCCGATCGCTGTTGTCACCGCCGCAAACCGCATTAACCCCTCATTGGTAATCCAAATTTCCCTCGCCAACCCCAAAGATACAAACACCCCCGCCCAGATATGAATGACAAGAATATTTTCTGCTCCCAGATATTTCTGTCCGTACAGGAGTTGGACTAGAAAAGGCGCCAGAAAAGTCACCGGGATAGCGACCCCGTAGGCAAGGAGAGACATGAGATCAAAGAGTTTTTGGATGCGGCTGTAGTAGATATCTTCGCCATTGGCTTTGGAACGAATGACCGAAGGATAAACGGAATTAATCACCGCTGCTGGGACAAAGTACCAGAGTTCAGAGATTTTCACTGCGGCGGAATAAATACCCACGGAGCGATCGCCCACCATTTCCTTGAGCATAATCTGGTCAATCCGCATGTAGAGAATAATGACAATCCCCGCCAAAATCAGAGGCCAGCTATCGCTGACAAGGGTTTTCATGCGGGCAAGTTGGGGTTTCCAGTTAAACAAAACATTCCCCTGCTGACGGTACAGGATCATCATCCCTAGGGAAGCAATCCCAATCTCCACAGTCATCGCTCCCGCAAACATCACCAGAGGAGCCTGCAAGAAAATCAATAGTAGCCGGACTCCACTCATGACAATATAAGCAAAATTTCTTGCCCACACCGAAAACTTTGCCTGAGTTTGGGATTGAAACCAAAAGTCAATGACATCAATAGATTGCAAGACTAAGCCAAAGGAAAGAATCCCTACCAGTAGAGGAATTAGATAACCTGTGCGGTTGGTCAAGCTCACAAAACTCACCGTCAGACAAAAAGCCCCCAGACTACTAAAAAATTTCAACAGAAAAGCGCTGCCCAATATCTCTTCTTTTTCTTCTGGGTTCCGAGCCAAGTCCCGAATCAAAATATTATCTAGCCCCATTTTGGCGATCGGACTCACCACCCCCATCACCGCCATAGCATAGTTCAATACCCCAAACTGTTCTGGCCCCAAGTACCTCGCTACCCACAGCCCCACCACCAAACCCAAACCCAACTGCCAAACCTTTTCTGTGAACAACCACGCAGCATTGGCAAGAACCTTCCGAACGTTGGGCGTGAGCTTTTCCTTCAAAGAACTAAATTTTTTGTGCATTATTGCCGATGATTAAAATGGGGTATGGGGAATTAGAAATTCTGTATGAAAAAATATATTAGCCCGATCGCAGACTTGGTTGACTCGAATTATCTTGCTTAGGAGCTTTTTTGTATTCATCGCTCATAATATTACCCTTGATATCCAAACTAAAACGAGTCGACATGGCTACATAGCAAAACCAAGTAGTATTGATCCCCATCAGTGCAGACTCGGTAATATTGGTCATAATCAGATAAGTCAGAATTTGCAGAGGAATACTTGCCTCTGGTTGTTTATTTTGGCTGAGGTGAAGAATACTTCTTGAGAGGTTATTAAAGAAAGAAACTGCAAAAAAGACCATCCCTAGTAACCCAATTTCTGTCCCCAGTTCGAGGAAACCATTGTGAGCATTAGGCGGCTTAAATCCGGTGGTGGTTCTGAGGGTAAAGGCTGGATTGTCTGCGCCTCGCCAAGCCTGAAAGAAACTGCGAGTACCGTAGCCCATGGGATTTTCCATGATTTTTTCCCAGATTTGTGGCCAGAAATCTGTTCGACCTGTGAGGGTGATATCTTTGTTGAGCTTATCGACAATAATGTATTGCAAGTTATCTGAAACCCAGATGGTAGCGTTGATCCCCAGAATCAGAAAGATGACTACTGATAGAAAAGCCCACTTCACCGGAATTTTTTTGATGATGCCAATATACCCCCAGAGAATTGCCAACATCAGGAATATAACCCGACTTGCACCACTACCTCCCTTTTGGAGTCCATAGAGACACAAGATAATGAAGAGGATCGATCGTCGCCGATACCTAGGCTGATAAAAGGCTTGGAGGAGCCACCAAATTACCCCTTGAGCCATGGCAAAGGAAAAAGGATTTTTATGCACCAAAATTCCTGCCCAGTTCCCCTCCGCATCTGGATTTTGGCTCCTGAGACTGAGGATAATTAAAATAGCTGCTACCCAGCGCAGCATAAAGTGAATTTCAGACCAAGAAAATTGTTTGCCTACATACACTGCCACCAAGCTCACCATAATCAAAACCAGACTATTTTGTAATGTCAAGTCTGGGGTCTGAGACCAAGAGGCAGAAAAGAGGTTGAGGAAGAGGACTAAAATCAATCCGGCATCTTTTTGGGCAACCATAGCGAGGCTGTAGATGTAGTCTCTCATGGTACGGCTCAGTCTCCCTGATAATAAAACAAGGATTAACACGTACACCGCAATCAACATGGCTTTGAGAGTTGGCGAGGTTTCTTGACTAGCCAGCCCTCCGGGAAAAAGACGATTGTAGGGATTTGCCGCAATGCCATCAATGCCACTAATCAGAAATATATAAACAGTAAAAACACTCCTCTCTAACCAATAACTTAGTTTTTTATCTTTATCTAGGTAGTTAAACAAAATAACAATGTAAAGGAACCCAATTCCCCCGACTAGAGGCAATACAAAAGGATTGAAGAGGATTTCCTTGAGGGCATTGGGGGGAGCAGCTTGCTGGAGGAGATAGAGTTCAGGGAGATCAGCCATAGTCAAAAACCGATTTAGGGGAATTTCCATGAGACTTGGGGAGCTTTCACTAGTAGCTTTACAAAGATTACTGGAATATTTTTTGCCATTGTAACAATTCTAGAGTTGAGCTTTAGATTTTCATCCAAGGCTTGAGTTTAAGAATTTAATTTTGAGATTACCCTGAGATTTACTATCAAATTTACCCTAGTCCGAATCTAGGTCCGATCGAATAAACTCATCAAACTAGCAAAGACTAATATATGATTTCCTATGGTTCCCAATGGTTCCCCAAGTATTAACAAATCGTGACTGGATACTGGATATTTAGATATTAGATGATATTGAATAACTGATGACTAACTGGAAACGGCGGCATATTCTTTCTTTGGCAGACTTCACCCCCGATGAATATAACACTGTCCTGAAGACTGCTGCCAGCTTTCGGGAGGTTTTATCTCGGAAGACCAAGAAGGTTCCGACTCTTCAGGGGTTGGTGGTGGCAAATTTATTTTTTGAGGCTTCGACCCGGACTCGCAATAGTTTTGAACTGGCTGCCAAGCGGCTATCGGCGGATATTCTCAATTTTGCACCGGGAACTTCTTCTTTGTCTAAGGGGGAAACGATTTTGGATACAGCCAAGACCTACTGGGCGATGGGGACAGATCTCATGGTGATTCGACATCAGGAGGCGGGGGTTCCGGGAGCGATCGCCCAAGCACTGGATCACCTGGGGGCAAAGGTAAGTATTCTCAATGCTGGAGATGGACAACACGAACATCCTTCCCAAGCTCTGCTAGATTTATTTACTATTTGCTCTCTCCTGGATCCAGTTAATCCCCGGTGGGAGTTGTTGCAGGGCAAAAAGGTGGCGATCGTGGGAGATATTTTGCATTCACGGGTGGCTCGATCGAACCTCTGGAGTCTTCTTTCTAGTGGAGCGGAAGTCCATTTGGCTGCCCCGCCGACTCTCCTGCCACAGTTATTTAGCAATTGGGGCAAAGATACCCATCCCCAAGGAAAACTAGTCCTCCATTGGGAGCTACCCCCCGCCCTAGAAGGTGCAGATTTTGTCATGACTCTCCGCCTGCAAACCGAAAGAATGCGCGCCCATCTCCTGCCCAGTCTCCGGGAATATCATCAAAATTTTGGACTAACCCACGATCGCCTCCAACTCTGCCAGCCCCAAGTGAAAGTCCTCCATCCAGGCCCCGTGAATCGAGGCGTAGAAATTAGCTCAGAACTCATGGATGATCCCGCTTTTAGTCTAATTCCCGCTCAAGTTACTAGTGGGATTGCAGTCCGGATGGCGTTACTCTATCTAGTCGGTGTGGGCAACCAGCCATTAAACTAAAAATGAACTAACAAATAAATTAAAAATTAAACTAAACATTAAACTAAACATTAAATCCTTTAATCAACTATGGCTCCTTTACCAGAATACTGCCCCAAACAACTTTCTCTCGGCCCTCTGGAAACAGAAATCTTAGAGATTATTTGGGATTTGGGGGAAGCTACGGTGAAACAAATTCACGATCGCATCCTCGCTGACCCCGATCGAGAACTTGCCTATACTTCTGTCACCACCGTCCTCCGCCGTTTAACTGATAAAGGCTGGCTCCATTGTCAACGCACCGATCGCGCATTTCTCTGGCAATCTCTAGTATCCCGTGACCAAGCTAGAGCCATCCAAGCCCACCAACACCTGAAAAAATTCCTCGCCGTGGGCAACCCAGATATAGTCGCTGCTTTTGCTGATAGTTTAGACCTCGCTAGCATGGATCAAATTGAGGCGATCGCTCAACGCCTGAAGCAAGTCCGACAGCAACAATCCCCACCAGAATCGACCCTAAATCAGTCAAGCTCCCAACCATTAAAAACAATACAGGAGGAAGAAAAATAATGCATTTGCTATTACTCTCTTCTGCCCTAATCCTTGCTTTTTATCTGCGCTCTACTTACTTTTGCGAAAAAATTGCTAGCCAAAAAGTCAGCCTTACTGTTAGTTTGTTTCTCCTGCCACCTCTGCTAATCCTCACTAGTACCTTGGCAATTCTCTGCATGGGCAATCAAGGTGTGATGGCGGGGGGCAGTGAAAGTTGGTGGAGCTATGGACTAAGTTTAGTTGTTTGGCTCGGAGCTTTGTTAATCTTGGGAAAACTCACATTCCAAGGCTGGCAGACCCTAATTCATCTCCGACGGCAACCGAGGATTAATCTAGCAAAATATACCTCAATTATTAATCAAGATATTAATCACAATACTCGCTCAAATTACTCTCCTGGAATTCGGCAAACCTCGGCTCGGCTGATCGATCGACCAGAACTTTTTAGCGGACAAATTGGCTTTTGGCGACCAGAACTAGTGATTACCCAAGGGCTGTTAGATTGCCTCACCCCCGATCAACTCCAAGCAGTCCTTGCCCACGAACAGGCTCATTATAATTACCGGGATACCTTTTGGTTTTTCTGGCTGGGTTGGCTGCGATCGCTTACCTCTTGGCTACCACAAACCGAATTTCTCTGGCAAGAATTACTCCTCCTCCGGGAAATCCGGGCTGATGCCTACGCTGGCAAAGTTGTAGAGCCATTACTCCTCGCCGAATCTCTCCTTTTGGTTGTGAGCCATCCCCTCACCCAGACTCCAGAGTATGATCCGAATATTTGTACTGCCTTTAGCCTGCCCCTGCCCCAACCTCGCCTCACCAGAAGAATCGAAGCCCTGCTGGATCATTCCCCGCCAGAGGATCACTTTCCAGTTCAATTTTGGCTATGGTTAGCCTTGGGCTTTATGCCACTTTTAACGATTCCTTTTCATGCTTAGTATTTTTATGCTTCGTAAATTATCACCCCAAACCTATGACCTACTGTCTTGGAATTATCACCTCTAGTGGCTTAGTTATCGCCGCCGACTCCCGTACCAATGCTGGGGTAGACTACATTTCTACCTATGAAAAGCTCTTTGATTTTTCGGTGGTTGGCGATCGAGTGATTAGTATCTGCACCTCTGGCAATTTATCGATTACCCAAGCCGTGATTACGAGCCTCAAAAAAGATATAAAAACCCAACAGGAAATTAGTCTGCACAGTCTTACAAATATGTATGATATGGCTCGATATATAGGCAACAAACTCCGGGCAACCCAAGGCGAAGATAAGGAATGGCTGAAAAAAGATGGGGTAGATTGGCAATCTAGCTTGTTGTTGGGAGGACAAATTCGGGGAGAAAAACCAGAGCTTTATTTAATCTATAGTCAGGGCAATTTTATCCATGCTACGCCCTCAACTCCATTTTTCCAAATCGGTGAAACTAAGTACGGCAAGCCTATTCTCGATCGTATCTTGACCTACGATACTCCCATCAAAGAAGCAGCTAAATGTGCCTTACTGTCGATCGACTCCACCATGAAATCAAATATTTCTGTGGGCCCACCTATCCATCTAATTCTCTATGAAGCTAATAGTTTTGAAATAAAACATCGCCTCAAATTAGACCGGGGTAATGCCTACCTCACAGAAATTAGACAATGCTGGGAAGTTGCTATTAAAAAAGCCTTTGAGGAAATTCCGGCTATTAACTGGTTTTCAGAAACGGAAGTTTAGTTTTAGTTGTTAATTTAATATTAATTATATTTTATTGGTCATATTTTATTAGTTATACTCTCTATCCTGTCGCCGCCTTGAAAAATTGCTCCTAAACTGGTCATCTATGAAAACCTTGATAAAATCTCCTTTATACACTGAAGCTCAGGAACTAATGCGGCTTACGGTTCCCCTTGCTAGCGCCCAGATTGCCCAAGCTGCTACTGGCTTTGTGGATATTGTGATGATGGGATGGTTAGGGCAGGAAGTGTTGGCGGCGGGAGGATTAGCGGCGACGACTTTTACAGGATTGCTAGTCATGATGACTGGGGTAATGGTGGGAGCTAGTCCCTTGATTGCGGTTGCCTACGGAGCCGGAGACCGTGCCAAGATTCAAGATTTGACCCGGCAAGGGCTGTGGTTAGTCTTGTTAAGTAGTCTGCCAATGATGTTCATCCTCCGCCATTTTGATGTGATTATGAGCCATTTGGGGCAGAGTGCAGAAGTGGTTGCCATTGCCCAGAGCTACTTAAATTTGATTCTCTGGGGTTTCTGCCCCGCCCTGTTGTTTGCCTTGCTCAAAAGTGTGGTGTCTTCCTTGTCTCAGCCTCGATCGATCATGGTGATTGTGATCCTCGGAACAGTGTTTAATGCGATCGGCAATTATATCCTTGGCTTTGGGAAATTTGGCTTTCCATCCCTAGGACTGGAAGGATTGGCGATCGCTAGCGCCTTGGCTCACTGGTTTATGGCAATCTGTTTGGTTATTTATATTTACCAGCATCCCCAACTCAAAACCTACCACTTGTTTACTAATCTCCACAGATTCTCCCCCAAGGTAATCAAAGAACTCCTCTGGATTGGCGTGCCGATCGCCGCTTCCTTCACTCTAGAGATGGGTCTTTTTACCAGCACCACCTACATGATGGGAGCCTTGGGAACAGAAGTTTTAGCCGCCCATCAAATTGTCTTTCAAACCATTGCCGTTATTTTCATGGCTCCCCTCGGTATGTCCTTTGCGACGACGATCCGGGTGGGACAGTGGTATGGGCAGGAAGACTCTGTGGGTGTGAAACGGGTTGCCTACCTGAGTATGGGTCTAGGCGGTGCTTTTATGCTGGTCATGGCGATCGTCCTCCTCCTGTTTCCCCGCTCAGTAATTTCTCTTTACATAGATATCCACAATCCTGCCAATGCTAGAGTAATTTCCTTGGCGATTCCGATGCTGGCGATCGCGGCTCTTTCCCAAGTTCTCGATGGAGTCCAGACCAATGCGGCGGGAGTATTACGAGGTTTGCAAGATACCCGGATCCCCGTGCTTCTGAGCCTATTAAGTTTTTGGGGAATTGGCTTAACTAGTGGCTATGTCTTGGGGTTTGAATTAAATCTAGGGGGAGTTGGTCTATGGTTAGGGCAACTATTGGGGGTAGCCGTGGCAGCCGGATTTTTTATTGTTAGGTTTCATCACAAACATTTGACTATATTTATGAGGAGAATCGAATCGAAATAAGTAAAATTAATTAGCAGCAATTATTAACAGTAATTAGGAGTAATTAGCCGCAATTAGTAATAATTAAAGGTACTCAACTAGCTATGGGTATTATTCCCCCTGTGCGCCCCGATCCCCAATCCCCAGATCATCTATCTTCCGACTCGAATTCGACCTATCCAGCAACAATCCCATCTATCCGTCCCAAATTTCATCTGCGGACTACCCTAGTGGTTCCGGTGGTTTTGCAAATCAGTACTGCCTTTGCTTTAATTGGGCTGATTTCCTATCAAAGTGGGCAACGGGCAGTGAAAGATGTGGCTTTGCAATTAAGAGCGGAATTAACGAATCGAATTGAGGAAAAATTAGCTTCCTACACAACGGCTCCCCATGCAATTAATCGCATTAATGCTTCTGATTTAATTGAGGAAAATATTGATTTACCCGCCGCAACAGGGGAGCTACAAATGTGGCAGCAAATGCAAATTTATCCGGCAATTAGTTACATCTATTGTGGTAATGAAAATGGAGATTTCTTAGGAACTGGTCGCTTGTTTCCAGAGGATCGATCGAGGGTAATTTTGCAATTTAGTAATCCTGAGACGAATTTTATCCGTCGAGCCTTTGATTTTGATCCCAAAGGTAATCGGACTCAAGAAATCGAACCCCTGAATAAAAGACCTTTCGATCCTCGATCGCGCCCTTGGTATAAAGCTGCCAAAAGTACTGGTGCTGCCGTCTGGAGTGAAATTTATTTAGATTTTTCCACGCTCCTGCCCACGGTGACAGCTAGTCTGCCTGTCTATGATGAAGTTGATGGTCGTTTTATTGGCGCCTGTGCCACAGATTTTTATCTGCCCCAAGAATTAAGTAATTTCATGCAGACTTTACAGATTGGCAAGACAGGAACAGCTTTTATTATTGATCGATCGGGCAGTCTCGTAGCAACTTCTGCTCAGGAACCCATGCTCAAAGGGACAGGAGAAAATACTACCCGATTACTCGCTGTAGATAGTGAAAATTCCCGGATTCGGGATACTGCGAGATTTTTACAAACTCGATCGAGAGACTTAAACCAAATCCAAGCAATCCAACAGTTAGACCTCACCTTAAATGGGCAACGGCAGTATGTACAAATTGTGCCTTTTAAGAATCTGAATTTAGATTGGTTAATTGTCCTTGTAATTCCTGAAGCTGACTTCATGGCAACTATTTATGAAAATACTCGTTATACAATTTTTCTTGCCTGTACTGCCTTGGCGGCGGCGATTATTTTAGGCATCTGGACGGCTCGGTGGATTGCGAGTCCTCTGGGGCAGTTTACCCAAGCTTCGGAAGATATGGCAGCAGGGAATTTAGAACAAAATTTAAGACCCAGCCGAATTTTTGAATTAGATCGATTGGGGAAATCTTTTAATTATATGGCTGCCCAACTCCGGGCTTCTTTGGAATCTCTCCGGCTTGCCAATGAAGAGTTGGAAGAACGGGTGGAAAAACGGACTTTGCAACTACGCCAAGAAAAGGAGCGATCGGAACAATTATTATTAAATATCTTACCTGCAGAAATTGCTGAGCGCCTGAAACAAACCAATGAATCTCCGGCGGAACACTTTGCAGAAGCAACGATTTTATTTGCCGATATTGTGGGCTTCACCGGACTGTCTTCAAGGATGGAACCGATGCAATTAGTAGCTGGTTTAAATCAAATTTTTTCGGCTTTTGATCATTTAACAGAAAAGTATGGACTAGAGAAAATTAAAACTATTGGTGATGCCTATATGGTTGTTGGTGGTTTACCTGTAGCTCGTCCAGATCATGCCCAAGCGATCGCCTCCATGGCTTTGGATATGTTAGCTCATATTGCTACCCTAGATGGGGCTTTTGGCGAGGCTTTGGAACTCCGCATTGGTATTAATACTGGTTCGGTAATTGCGGGGGTAATCGGCATCAAGAAATTTACTTACGATCTCTGGGGGGATGCGGTGAATGTGGCTTCACGGATGGAGTCCCACGGTAAACCCGGTTATATTCAAGTAACGGAGGCTACCTACCAGCATCTCAAAGATTTGTATGTTTTGGAACCACGGGGCAGTGTCCAAGTAAAAGGACGGGGCGAGATGATGACCTATTGGTTAGTAGGCAGGCGTTAAACTATTTTTGCAAATTTTCCAAATAAGGTGATGAATATTTCCCGAAATAAAATTAAATGGGCGTTAATGATTGGTGTACCTCTAACTATTTTGGCGGGGCTAGGAGTGGCTTTTTTATTACCCACCTCTTCTAAGATGTGTTGCTCAAATCAATCTCAGCAATTGGCAGCAAAACAGAATGTTGGGGCGATCAACCGGGGGCAACAGGCATTTTATTTTGAAAATAATCAGTTTGCAAATTCGATCGCTGAACTGAACCTCGGCCTTGATCCCCAGATGGCGGTGCAGGAAAACTATGAATATTTCCAACAGGTCGATCGAGAACTAGCAATTACCTACGCCCAGAGTAAAAATCTCCAATTCAAAAGTTATCTAGGTGCAGTTTTTGTAGAGTCTGCGACAGAGATCGATCGAGAGCCATCCATGCAAAGAATCCTCTGTGAACTTACCCAACCCCAACCCCTCGCAACTATCAGGCTCGATCGCCAGCATCGGAATATTTCTTGTCCCCAAGGAAGTACAAATTTAGCAAGTTAACTTATGCTTTATAAAGCTATTATAAGCCTTGAAAAACTTATTTGAAATCTATTCAAAAATCCCCCTCTAAAATTTTATCTAATTTCATCTAAACTTAACAATAATTCCCGATTTACAAACAGCTTAATTACTTCATAAAATATCTTTTTCTTTAGAATTAATATTCTTAGTTATGAGATTTATTTGTAGAATTAATTAAGAATGGCTTCTATTTGGCTATTTGGCAAAACAGCACCTTTGCGAGTAAGATAACAATCCGGCAATATTTCCCCTCAGCCATCTCAACTCCCAGATTTTTCCCGCCAACTCTGGCAATCTGGCTCTGGTCATCTAGTGTGGTCGATCGACCTCTTTTGCCTAACTTTTAAGCCGCGCTTAAACTAATTTTTAACAAGTTTTCTCTTGATAATATTTCTGTACTAAACACTACCGCTAGTGTAATATTTCCTAATCTTTCCAAAATTTCAACCTAGATATAGGTTTATTGTAAAAATTATCACTGGACTTTTGCGATGACAACCGCTATGATGGAGACTATTCTAGCCACCCCTAAAGCCGTGAACTACGAGCCACTCCACCACAAGTATCGTCCCCAGACTTTTGCCGACTTGGTGGGGCAAGAAGCGATCGCTGCGACCCTAACCAACGCCATTACAAGCCAGCGCATTGCTCCTGCCTACTTATTCACAGGTTCTAGAGGTACAGGTAAGACTTCTAGTGCCAGAATCTTAGCGAAATCTCTCAATTGTTTAGCATTCAATGAACCGACCCCAAAGCCTTGTGGTGTCTGCGATGTCTGCCGAGGAATTGCCCACGGCGTAGCCATGGATGTGATCGAAATTGATGCTGCTAGTAATACTGGGGTTGATAACATTCGAGAAATTATTGAAAAATCACATTTTGCTCCCGTTCAATGTCGCTACAAAGTATACGCTATTGATGAGGTTCATGGATTAACAAATCAAGCATTTAATGCCCTCCTAAAAACTTTAGAAGAACCGCCCGAAAGAGTAGTTTTTATCCTTGCTACTACTGATCCCCAACGAGTTTTACCAACAATTATTTCTCGGTGTCAACGCTTCGATTTTCGCCGGATTCCCCTAGAGTCCATGGTGGCGCATTTGCTCTGGATTGCTCGCCAAGAACACATAGATATTACCGAAGAGGCGGTGCGTTTAGTTGCCCAAATCTCCCAAGGGGGACTCCGGGATGCAGAGAGCTTATTGGATCAGTTGAGTTTGCTCAAGGATGGGGTGACGGCGGAGAAGGTGTGGGATTTGGTGGGAGCAGTGTCAGAAATTGACCTGTTGGCGATGGTACAAGCGATCGCTGAAGGGGATCACGAAACTATTATTAATCGAGCTAGAAACTTGATGGATCGGGGGAAGGAGCCGATGATTGTCCTGCAAAACCTTGGGGGATTTTATCGGGATTTGCTCATTGCCAAAACTGCACCCCGTAGCCCTGATCTTGTGGCTCTCACTGCCAGCACTTGGCAACAACTCACCCAAGAGGCAAATCGCTGGACTACCGATAAAATCCTTGCTGGCAGCAAATATCTCCGGGATAGCGAAGTTCAAATCAAAAATACGACCCAGCCCCGGCTCTGGCTAGAGGTAACTTTATTGGGATTGCTGTTGCCTGATCAAAGTGGCGTGATGCCTTTACTAACTGCACCGGGCGTTTCAGCCTCTATGGTTTCTCATGGACAGGTAAGTTCTTCTAGTCCTGAAGGGGCTATGGTATCTGGTAATGGTGCTACGGGCGATCGAGCCAACGGTTCCACCAATGGTCAAAACGGTCATGTTAATGGTCATACTCCTCAATCCCCGGAATTAACTTCGGGAGCAGTAAATCCTGTAGAGGCTTCTGCCCCTTTACCATCAGAACCAGAAGTTGATGAAATGCTGGAAACTTGGCAGGAAGTGGTAGAGCATATCCCCATGCTGTCTACTCAAGCCTTTTTAACTCAGCACTGTTGCCTATTGCAATTTGATGGCGTAGTGGCGATCATTGGCATCACTAATCAAAACCTCGTCAGTACTGCCAAGCGAAAGCAAGAGGAAATTGAAAATGCGTTTACGAAACTTTGTGGTCGCAAGGTAGTAGTACAGTTGCAGATTGGCAAAAAATTACCGACCCCAGAAACTCCTCAAAATTCTCCAGACTCCCAAACCCCCCAAAATCTCTCTGCCTCAACTCCAGCAACACCCTCTACAACATCAGTACAGGAGCCAAAACATAACTACGCTAACAGCACAAATGGTTCTGGCGAGAATCCTAGCCCTGGGGTTTCTGCTGGGAATGGTCATGGTGGTAATAGTTACCCTCAGTATGCTAAGGCAAATGGTAATAACGGTAATGGCTATGGGAGCAACGGGAATAATGGTAATGGTCATGGCAACAGTAATGGTCAAGGAGCTAGCCGATCGACCTCTCCGGGATTCTCGATCGAGTCCCCCCGATCTACTTCGGGGACTAGTCAGGTAGCAGTAATTCCCGCCCCTCCTGCCTCCTCCCTAGACAAACCCCATCAATCTAACCACCCCAACCAAGTCTCCACAACAAATTTAACTTCTCCTCAGACCGCAGAAACCCCTACAGAAACCTTAGAAGAAAGCATAGAAGGGGAAAATCAAAGCTACGATCGAGCATCCTTGGCAGCCCTAGAACAAATTAGTAATTTTTTTGATGGTCGTATTGTTAACTTAGATGGCGTATTTTAGTTAGACTAGGGAAATATAACTTTGGATTTTTGCTAGGATTTTTGTTGGATGGGTGTCGATAATTTCTCGAAGGGTACTGCCGATCATGAAAATAATCACCTAAAGGAGCGATCGTACTGGCTAGCATGGTCAAAGATTCCCGGTATTGGCCCCGTGCTATTGCGCCGTCTAGAGCAACAGTTTGGGACACTGGGCGCTGCTTGGGTAAGCCCTGCGAGAGAATTACAGGAAGTAGAAGGGCTGGGTCAACAATTATCTGTGCGGATCCAAGAAAATCGATCGACCATTGATCCCCAAAAATTTCTTGAAGAACACCTCATCAAAAATCCCCATTTCTGGACTCCCGCCGACCCAGATTATCCCCGCCTACTTCTCGAAACTCCTAACCCACCCCCAGTTCTCTACTACCGAGGTAAACCCAACTCCCTAGAAAGCCAAGGAATCACCCCAGCGATCGCCATTGTTGGCACACGAGACCCCTCTCCCCACGGCAAAAAGTGGACAAAGCGCATAGTTACTGCCCTTGCGAAACGAGGCTTTTTAATTGTGTCAGGGATGGCAGCAGGCATTGACACTGAAGCCCACAGAGCTTGTCTAGAAGTAGGACAGAGAACGATCGCTGTGCTGGGGACTGGGATTGATATTGCCTATCCCCCCCGAAACCAAGGGCTGTATCGAGATATCGTCAAACAGGGCTTAGTCGTCAGCGAATATCCCCAAGGCACAGCCCCAGACCGCCCCCACTTCCCCCAACGCAACCGGATCATTGCTGGTCTCTGTCGAGCCGTGCTGGTCATGGAAGCACCCATTAAATCTGTAGCCTTAATAACTGCCTACATTGCCAACGAATATAACCGGGATGTCTATGCCCTGCCCGATTCTCCAGATAATATCAAAGGTCTGGGTTGTTTGAGCCTACTGAGTAAAGGAGCGCATCTAATTACAGGGGAAGAAGATTTACTAGCAATGTTGGGAGAACTGCCCAGTTTAGACCTCCAGCCCCAAAACTCTCTCTCTCAAAATCAACAGGAATTATTCACCACACCACCGCCAGCGATCGCTAAACTCCCCCCCAATTTATTAAAAGTTTGGCAAGCAATCCCCCCGGAGCCAATTACCTTAGATGCGATCGTCCAAGCCATGCAGACCAGTGCTGCCGAAGTTGCTGGAGCTTTATTGCAACTAGAACTTCTGGGTCTAATTACCCAATTACCCGGAATGCGCTACCAGAGAAACTAGTTAGTCTTAATACTGTTTGTACATATTTTGCCTCTACTCTACCTATGCATATTTACATCCTCGGAAAATTATGGTGACAACCATTTTGTCAAATCTTAGAATGTTTAAATTTAAGGATATGCATCTCGAATCTTAGCCATAACTCAACTCAGTCTTTTGACAGACCAAAAATTCTCCCTCTAAGGCTTGACATTGTTAGAACAGGAATTTATTATATAACAACTAGTCGATATAAAATATTAGCCCGTGGTTGGTTAACTAATTTTGCTATAGGGCATTTGTACTATTAATAGAGGCTTTTAGTTTCTTGTTGCCAAGCTTAATCAAGGAGGGGAAAAGAATTCTAGGGGTAATAACCTTAGTCAATTTAGAAGCCTTAAATTTAGGAAAATACATCATGAGAGTTTTAAATCATCAATAGTGAAAACAGTGAAGTGAACAGAGTAAAAGCTCAATTGAGATTTGTATGCAGACAGATAATCCTCAGATAACGCTCCATAATCTCTAATTCCTATCTCAACTCCAGTCCTTCAATTTAGCTAAAAACAGCTTTAATTTTTAATGCCTTAGGTGAGGATATTCGATCGATTTCTTCCTTCTTGATAATCGAATAAATATTTGAAATCGACTCAAACTCAAAATCTTCAACCTAAAAATATATCTATGAAACGTGAAATCCTTAGGGGGTTAGTGTCCTATGTCATCCAATCAACCAACTCTATCCAGCTCTTCTGACCCCAATCAGGATGTAGAGAATCTTGAGGCTAACCACTACTCTGGAGCAGTTTTAGAGTCTGAAACAACAGCATCCATATCCTCAGATGCCGACTTTTTTGAACGCCCCCGTCGTCGCCAAACATGGCTTTGGAGTATTTTAGCTTTACTTGTTGTGGGAGGTGGAGGTTTTGGAGCTTGGCAACTATTGGGGAATCGTAAAGCCCTACCACCCCAAATGCCGCCCACCCCGGTGAAAGTTCAAACTATTGAATCAACTCAACTGCAATCAAGCTCCGAGTTTGTGGGGACTCTAGAAGCTCAAGAGCGGGTTTCTTTGCAGCCCCAAATTCAAGGACGGATCGAACGAATTTTGGTTGCTAGTGGCGATCGAGTCAGTGCCGGAACCCCGATCGTCTCCCTGAGCCTCGATCGAACTCAAGCGAATGTCGTCAGCGCCCTAGCCTTGGTCAACTCCAATGAAGCCGCCGTTACTACTGCTCAAGCTCAACTAGAAGCAAGGGAAGCCGACCTAGCCAAAGCCGCCGCCGATGTGGAACTACAGCAAACTCAATACGATCGAACCCAATCCCTAGTCAGTGCTGGGGCGATCGCCAGACAACAGCTAGACATTGCTCAAAATAATCTGACCTCAGCCCTCGCAACTTTAACCGCCGCCGAAAAACAGGTGAATGCAGCTCAAGCTGGGATTAATCAGGCCCTATCTGGCGTAGAGCAAGCTCAGGCTCAAGTGGCGGCTACTCAGATCGACTTAAATCAAAAGCAGGTACTTGCCCCGATGGATGGGGTGGTGGGTGATTTTGCTGTTAAAGCAGGAGATTACGTTAATGTGGGGCAGACTCTGACATCCCTGATCAAAAATGATGTCTTAGACATGCGGATTGCCGTGCCAGCAAGTAATGGAACTCAGCTCCGTCCGGGCTTACGAGTGGAGTTAATAGATGCCAACACTGGGCAGCAACTAACAAGGGGTAGTCTCGATTTTATTTCGCCCCAAGTGGATGTGAATGCTCAATCAATCCTTGTCAAAGCCCGCTTCAGCAATGCAAATGGTAGATTACGAGATGGGCAGTACGTACGAGCCAGAATTATCTGGAATCAGCAAGCAGGGATTTTAGTTCCGGTACAGGCGGTAAATCGGATGGGTGGTCAGAATTTTGTGTATGTAGTTGAAGAAAACAGTGAACAGCAGCCGCCGCAATCTGTGGTCAAACTCAAACCAGTGAAATTGGGGGAAGTCCAGAATGACCAGTACCCGATTCTGGAGGGGATCCAAGAAGGCGATCGAGTTGCTATATCCAATATTCTCAAACTGCGGGATGGCGTACCAATTCAACCAGAACCGTAAATTTTATTTCGGGATCATGTTTTAGGTTCGGAATCCTATTTCAGGAGCCGATCTAGGGGACTTACTTTCTAGGAGCAAATTACCATGTCGATCGCCAATACCTTCATCCGCCGCCCGGTTCTATCAACAGTTTGCACTCTCTTGATCTTGATGGTGGGTCTTATTGCTATTCCCCAGTTACCCATCAACAACTTGCCAGATATTGCCCCGATTCAGGTACAAACCAGTGCCTTTTCCATCGGTGCTGATGCCCAAACTGTAGAAGAATCGGTCTCCACGGTGATTGAACGGCAGATCAACGGGGTGGAAGGGATGCAGTATATGACCTCCACCAGTGGTAACGATGGCTCTAGTTCTATTTCTGCTTTCTTTCCCCCCAACAGCGATCGAAATATTAATCAAGTCAACGTCCAAAACCGGGTGGCGATCGCCCAACCAACCCTCCCCGCCTCCGTACGGCAAACAGGAGTCACCACCGTTGCCCGTTCCAATAGCATTCTCCGAGTCTATGGTTTCTATGCCGAAAATAGCGAGTACGACAACCTATTTTTGAGTAACTATGTTGACCTGTACGTTTTGGATGCCATCAAGCGGGTGCCGGGAGTCGGAGACGTGATTTTATTTGGGGAACGACAGTATGCTATGCGGCTATGGCTAGACCCCAACGCCCTTGCGATTCGGGGATTGACCTCAACAGATGTTAGTGCTGCCCTCACTTCTCAAAATATTCAAGTGGGAGCTGGGACGATCGGGCAAGCCCCCACCAAGGATGACCAAAAATCTAGTTTTCCCCTCAGGATCAATAGTCGCTTCAAGGAAGTCAAAGACTTTGAAAATCTGGTGATCAAGACCCAAACTGATGGCACCCTAGTCAAACTAAAAGATGTGGGACGGGCTGAACTCGGAGCAAGGGATTACACAACTTCGGCGCTGGTGCAAGGGAAACCGGGGGTAGGCATGTTGATCTATCAACTACCGGGGAGCAACGCCCTAGAAACTGCCAAGGCTCTCGAAGCTAGACTTGCTCAGTTGGAGGCAAATTTTCCGCCGGGGATCAAATCAGTTATTTGCTATGACACCACCAAGTTTGTGGAAGTCTCCATCGAGGAAGTGGTAATTACCTTAATTCAAGCAATTCTCCTCGTAGTATTAGTAATTTTCGTCTTTTTACAAGAGTGGCGAGCGACGATTATTCCTGCAATCACCGTTCCTGTGTCCTTGATCGGAGCCATGGCTTTTGCCTATGTTTTAGGTTTTTCTCTTAATAACCTGACCCTGTTTGCCCTCGTCTTAGCAACAGGACTAGTGGTGGATGATGCCATTGTGATTGTGGAAGCGATCGCCGCCAAGATCGAAGAGGGTTTGTCTCCTCCCCAAGCTGCTATGGCTGCTATGCAAGAACTTTCTGGAGCCGTAATTGCCACTTCGTTAGTTCTAATTGCCGTATTTATTCCAGTGTCTTTCTTTCCGGGAGCCACGGGGATCATGTATCAACAGTTTGCCTTGGTGATTATCTTTTCGATCGCCATCTCCACCTTTAATGCCCTTAGTTTCACCCCCAGTACCTCAGCTCTGTTCCTGCGTCGTGCTAATGGAGAAGGACAAGGATTTCTCGGCTGGTTCTTTCGCCAGTTCAACCGGGGGTTTGATTGGGTATTAGCAGGTTATGAGCGTCTGAGTAAGTCCTTGATCCGGGGGCGGATGGTGGTAGTAGGGGTCTTCGTACTCGGCTTGGTAGCTACAGCCTTGGTCTATAATTCCGTACCTAATGGTTTTGTGCCAGAGGAGGATCAAGGCGTGATCGTCGGTATTATCCAAGCACCCGATGGAGTTTCCCTAATCTCCACAGAAAAAGTAGTAAATACAGTGGCGCAGACCCTAGAGCAGTCCGTCCCAGAAATGGAAGCTTCTGTGGTCATTGCTGGCTTTGGTTTGGGAGGTAACGGGCCCAATCAAGCGACATTTTTTATCAAGCTCAAGGATTGGAAAGAGCGGCGGGGAGAGGGACAATCAGCTAATGGAATTGTGGGACGCTTAAATGGGATATTTAGCCAAAATCAGGATGCCTTGATCTTTGCGGCGAATCTCCCGGCGGTTTCTGGCTATGGCGTAACTGGCGGGTTTGAATTTCAACTCCAAGACCAGACCAATGGACAACTAAGTATTGAGCAATTTTTGGCGATCGCCCAAGAGATGATTGGCAGGGCTAACCAAAATCCAGCCTTGAGCCGGGTCTTTACCCAATTCACCTCCAGCACTCCCCAGTACCAAATTGACATTAATCGCGATCGCCTAGAAGCTCTCAATGTTGATTTTGCCCAAGCCATGAATACCTTTGGTGCTTACATTGGGGGACAGTATGTTAACGATTTCACCTTTGCCCAGCGCAGTTATCGAGTGTATATTCAAGCCGATGCTCAATTTCGAGATTCCCCCGACAAAATTAGCCAAATCCAAGTCCGTTCCCGCACGGGGCAGATGGTACGTCTCAATGAAATTGCCCAGATAACTCCCATTACCGGCCCTCAAAATATCAGCCATTTCAACCTCGCCCGGACAATCAAAATTCAAGGTAGTGCTGCCCCCGGTTATAGTTCTGGACAGGCGATCGCTGCCATGGAGCAGATCTTTCAGGAAATGAATCAACCCGGTTTGGGCTACGACTGGACAGGGCTGTCCCGAGAGGAAATTCAATCAGGTGGTCAAGCAGGGATCTTTTTTGCCCTGGGAATCTTAGCGGTGTTTTTAATCCTCTCAGCCCAGTACGAAAACTATATCGATCCTTTCATTATTCTTCTAACCGTACCCTTTGCGATCCTCGGAGCCTTAATCTTCGTCTCTCTGCGGGGTTTGGTCAACGATATTTACTGTCAGGTGGCGTTGGTGATGTTGATTGGGTTAGCCAGTAAAAATGCAATTTTAATTGTGGAATTTGCCAACCAGTCTCGAGAGGAAGGGAAGACGATCGCCCAAGCAGCCTTAGAAGCTGTGCGTCAAAGACTCCGCCCCATCTTAATGACTACCATTTCTTCCTTAGCTGGGTTCTTTCCCCTCGTCACCGCTTCGGGAGCAGGAGCAGCCAGCCGTTGGTCTTTGGGGACAGCCGTATTTGGTGGTCTCTTGGTTTCTACCATTTTGACCCTACTTCTCGTCCCTGTACTTTATGTAGTGGTGAAAAATCTCACAGAATCTTTTTCCAAAGGCAACCCTCCCCCACCACCCTCACCACCGGAATCAACTTACCCCACAGTGTCTTCCGACCCAGATTATCTCCCCTCAAGAGCTGTGTTCAAATCTCAGGGAGATAACCCAGTCTGAAAACTACGGGCGATCGGCTACGAGCCAACAATTTCTCTGGAAGAAGGGATCAAAGAAGTCATGGATTGGTACAGAGAAAACCAAGGTCGCATTGGTCAACGCTACGATATTTTTAATCGCTAGGGATAGGTACCGGGGAAACTGCTGGTGATAGTGGTAAGGAGGGACGCAGGCAGAGGTAGAGGAGAGGACCTAAGAGGGGGCAGAGGGCTACAGCCCAGAAAATTTGGGGATTATCTAGCTTTCTTCTTGCCATGTCATCCCCTAGGAGTGCTGGAAAAACGAGGTAGAGCATTAAGAAATCTAGGCTCATCACGTGGATGAATCTACTAGTCTGCCATTGCTGGACAAAATCTGCCCAGTTACCTTGAGTGAAGCCATAATATAAAAGCCCGATCGCCCCGGCTAGTAAGACAATCCCGGTCAGTCTCGATTCCCAAATTACTAAACCCCAATCTTTCTTGCCCAAAAAATGTGGGTTGGGCGATCGCCATGCTAGATAAGGCAAAATTGCAAAAGCTCCCACCGCAAAGGAAGCTATAGCAAATAACCAAGCTGGCAGTTTTTGTCCCCTGCCATCAGTAAACATTAGACATCCATAGAGCATGGGAAATATGCCCATGAGGTTGAACAAAGCTACAACCAGAGGGTTGACCCCATCTAGTTGCATATTAATTAAATTACCAATTAAAACGTTTGTATTCGGGTCATCTGGAGGAGCCAAGAAAAAAGCGTAACTCGTAAAACCCAGCCATAGAAGCATAAAGCTAATTCTTCTAGTCACGATATTCCCCCAAATCATTGGTAACTTTAAATAAAAATAAAGGATTTTTTTGGTAAGGATATTTTCTAAAGTTTTGTAGATATCATTGAGAGTCTAGCAATACCCATTATTTACTATAAGTTATCCTCAAGAAATTATTCCCCAAAATAGAATTTGAAAAGTCCAGAAAAATAAAAAATTAGTATTGATCAATACCTAAGTTTAATTCCTATCAAAAAAGTCGTATATCTCAATCCAGAGTTTTGATAGTTAATTTTAATATATTATAAAGAGGCTTATTCTAAAAAAGTTTAATTTATCCGGTAAATTACCTAAAAATAATCGGGGAAAGCCTCAAACTGACCTCTACTGGGGTACAGCCCCAATCAACAATTCCCTTAGAATAAAAAAACTAAGCTATGGATATAATTACAAAACTACCGAGTTACCAATTGACGGAGCAAATCTATGTTGGGACTCGTACTTTAGTGTATAGAGCTATCCATACTAATGATCAGACTAGTGAGCAGTTACCTGTTGTCATTAAACTGCTAAAAAATGACTATCCTCCCCTCAGCGAACTGTTGAAATTTCGCAACCAATATACAATCACTAGAAATCTCGACTCTCCCCATATAGTAAAATCCTTAAATTTGGAAGCATACTACAATACCTATGCCTTGGTAATGGAAGACTTTGGTGGGATTTCTTTATCTGATTACCTAAAATCATTAAACCAAAAAAAACCAAATCAAGAACTATTAATAACAGTAGATAAAACTCCTCTAACTATTGCCTTAAAAGACTTTTTTGATATAGCTTTACAATTAACAGATACTCTACATTATCTATGTCAAAATCGAGTTATCCATAAAGATATTAAGCCAGACAATATATTGATTAATCCTGATACTAAACAGATTAAGTTAATTGATTTTAGT
This sequence comes from Microcoleus sp. GA_180221_E-2-1-MAG-45_12, assembly GCA_020692245.1. GTDB lineage: Bacteria > Cyanobacteriota > Cyanobacteriia > Cyanobacteriales > JAAUUE01 > JAAUUE01. The sequence continues at coordinate 17,367 of JAIMKT010000022.1, read as the reverse complement.
ATTTCTTCACTGCTGCCAAGGGAAATTAAAGAAATCCAGAATACTAATATCTTAGAAGGAACTCTAGCTTACCTATCACCAGAACAAACTGGACGGATGAATCGGGGTATTGATTATCGTAGTGATTTCTATTCTTTGGGTGTTACTTTCTATGAGTTGTTAACTGGAAATCTGCCTTTCGTTTCTAAAGAACCAATGGAATTAATCCATTATCACCTTGCAAAACAAGCCATCCCTATTCATCAGGTTAATGAGCAAATTCCCCTAGCCTTATCTAGCATTGTCAGTAAACTCATGGCAAAAAATGCGGAAGATCGATATCAAAGTGCCTTGGGTTTGAAACATGATTTACAACTTTGTGTGGATCAATTCCAAACAACGGCAACTATTAATATATTTAGATTGGGAGAGCGAGACCTGAGCGATCGATTCACGATTCCAGAGAAACTCTATGGTCGAGAAAATGAGGTTATTGAGCTATTAACTGCCTTTGAAAGAGTTAGTCGGGGCAGGACAGAAATGATGTTAGTGGCAGGTTTTTCGGGCGTAGGAAAAACTGTAGTTGTCCATGAAATTCACAAGCCAATTACTCGGCAGCGTGGTTATTTTATTCAAGGAAAGTTTGATCAGTTTAATCAAAATATTCCTCTTAGTGCTTTTGTGCAAGCATTTCGAGACTTGATGGGACAACTATTAAATGAAAATGATCAAGCTCTACAAATATGGCGATCGAGAATCCTTCAGGCTGTGGGTGAAAACGGTCAAGTAATTATGGAGGTAATCCCAGAGCTAGAACAAATTATTGGAGCGCAACCCCCAGCCCCAGAACTGAGTGGCAACGCTGCTCAAAATCGCTTCAACTTGCTATTCCAGAAGTTTATTCAAGTATTTACAAAGCCAGAACATCCTTTAGTTATTTTTCTTGACGATCTCCAGTGGGCAGATTCGGCTTCTTTAAGTTTAATTCAATTACTAATGTCTGCTGCTACCACAGGATATTTACTTTTAATTGGAGCTTATCGGCATAATGAAATATCTGCGACTCACCCGTTGAGATTAACACTAGATTTGATAACTAAATCTGGAACAGAAGTAAATACGATCGCCCTAGAACCGTTGGATCAAAATAGTCTTAATCATCTTGTAGCTGACACTCTTAGCTGTGATGATAATTTAGAGAAACCTCTGGCGGAATTAATATACCAAAAAACTCAAGGAAATCCATTTTTTGTCACCCAATTTCTCAAGGCTTTACATCAAGAAAAGTTAATTGAATTTGATGTCCAAGGAGGCTACTGGCGGTGTGATATTGCCAAAGTTCGGGAAGCGGCTCTAACAGATGATGTTGTGGAGTTTATGGGGCAGCAATTGCAGAAATTACCTATAGAAACTCAAGAAATATTAAAACTAGCTGCTTGTATTGGTAATCAGTTTGATTTGTCCACTTTAGCGATTGTTTCGGAGCGATCGAATACGGAGGTGGCTACAGCTTTGTGGGCAGCTTTACAAGCAGGATTAGTTTTGCCAATTAGTGAAGTTTATAAGTTCTTTCAATCTACAGATATTCAATCTATTCAATCTCCAGAGCATCTAGAAACAGATTCCCCCAGTGAGATTACAGTTCCCTACAAATTCCTACACGATCGAGTCCAACAGGCAACTTATTCTTTCATTGATCCAGCTCAAAAACAATCTATTCATTTTCATATCGGCACTTTATTATTAGAAAAATTATCGGCATCAGAAAAAGAAGAGCGAATTTTTGAAATAGTAAATCATTTAAATCTTGGTGATCTTGATGATCTTAATGATCTTGATGATCTTGAACTTGACAATATTAACACTCAAACAAATCAATTTGACAAATCAGATCAATCACATAAAAACAATCAAGTCTATCAAGCCAAGAAATCCATTTCTAAAGCAGAATTAGCCCATCTTAATTTACTTGCTGGGATCAAAGCAAAAGCCGCTACAGCCTATACAGGAGCTTTGATGTATATCACTACAGGGATGAACTTACTTCCAGTGAATCATTGGCAGCAATATTATGATCTAAGTCTTTCTCTATATAAAGAACGAGCAGAAGTAGAATACCTAAATGGTAATTTTCAGCTTGCAGAACACTGGCTCCACGAAACAGTCGATCGAGCAAAAACGCCCCTAGAAAAAGCTGAAGTTTATAATATGATTATCCTCCAGCATACTCTTCAAGCTAATTATCCAGAAGCAATTCAAGCAGGTCGCCAAGGGCTTGCCCTATTAGAAGTAGATTTGCCAGAAACAGATCTAGAACTGGTGCAGGATACAGAATTAGCGATTATCCAAGAAACCATGAAAGGTCGTTCCTTTGCTGATTTGGCTACCTTACCAAATATGACGCAACCAAAGCAGAAAATGGTAATCAAGCTCCTAATTAGTATGGGGCCACCGACCTATCGTTCTCATCAGAAACTATGGTCAGTTATTTGCACCAAGGCGATGAATTTATGTTTACAGTATGGCAATACTCCAGAGATTGGCTATATTTACCCCTCCTTTGGCAGTCTGCGAGGCTATGCATTAAATAATTACCAAAATACGGAAGAACTCTTAGCAGTGACACTCCAGTTAATGCAGGTATTTAATAATAAATCAGCAGAAAGTGTTGCTTATTTAATCATCGGTAGTTCCCTCCGCCATTGGTCTGCACCTCTTGCTAAGGCAACGGAGGATTATTTGACATCCTATCGAGTTGGTTTAGAGTCGAGTAATTTGCAGTATGCTGCCTATGCCTTTGGGCATAATATGTATTGTCGGTTTTACCAAAGTATCCCTTTAGAACAATTATTTATAGAGATTAGTGAATCTTTAGCTTTTAGTCAAAAGTACAAAAATCAGTGGGCGATCGACCTATTTTTGGGTGGACAAATAGTTATTTATAAATATATGGGGATTGATTTTTATCTCCAAGAATCTGCCTATCTAGAACAGTGCCATCAACATAAAAACTGGCAAGTGATTTGTATTTATAATATCTTCAAGAGTCAACTTTTGTTCTTTTTTGATCAGATTGAAACTGCTTTTCAGTACGGAAAAATTGCAGAGCAAGAAATTATCAACGTAGCTCCCCAAGGATTGCTACCCTACATTTATCACTGCTTTATCTACTCTTTGTTACTATTAGCTCGTTATCAAAATGTGTCGATCAAGGAGCAATTGACCTCTTGGCAAAAAATTTCTGACTACCACCAATTGCTAGAACTATGGGCAGAAAATAATCCAGTTAATTTTCAACATCTAAGTTGTTTAGTTACCGCCGAAATGGCAAGGGTTTCTGGAGATAAACTAGCAGCCATCGAAAACTACGATCGAGCTATAGCCATTGCCAAAACTAATAAACATATTCAAGAAGAAGCCTTAGCTAATGAACTAGCAGCAAAGTTTTATCTGAACTGGGGTAAAGAAAAGGTCGCAGCAGGTTACATGCAAGAGGCTTACTATTGCTACATTTATTGGGGAGCAAAAGCCAAAGTTATAGATTTGGAAACTCGTTATTCTCAATTATTAATGCCTATTTTACAACAGGTACGCACGGCGGATGTGCTGAGAGAAATTACCAATCAAGATACTATTTCTCAGGAGACGATCGCCTTTATTCAAACCTCCACTAGTATTTCAGAATCCCTTGATTTGGCAACTCTCCTCAAAGCCTCCCAAGCAATTTCTGGAGAGATTGAGCTTGATCAACTCCTGACAACTATTTTAGAAATTCTGATTGCCAATGCTGGGGCAACTAAGTGTGTACTACTTCTGAAACAAGACCTTGGTCTGGAAGTTGTAGCCCTAGTAAAACAAGGTGAATCTCCCCAACTTTTGCCATCTATTCCGGTGGAATTAAGTCAAGATGTAGCTATTAGTTTGGTTAACAATGTAAAACGGAGTAAACAACCCATAGTCCTTGCAGATGCCTGTATCTCTCCCTATTTTGCCACAGATATTTATCTCCAAGAACATCAACCTAGAAGTGTGATCTGTAGCCCAGTGCTTAGTCAAGGAAATCTGATTGGGATTTTGTATTTAGAAAATAATTTGACTACAGGAGTTTTTACCAGTAACCGCATTGAAATCTTAAATTTAATTTCTGCCCAAGCTGCAATTTCCCTAGAAAATGTCCGTTTATATCAATCTGTCCAACAAGCTTTCTCTGATCTAAAGCAAGCCCAATTAACTATTGTCCAAAGTGAAAAAATGTCGGCTCTGGGGAATTTAGTTGCCGGAATTGCCCACGAAATTAATAACCCCATTGGTTTCTTGAGTGGAAATATTCAGCCAGCTCTAGATTATATTAATGATGTGTTGGGCTTAGTTGATTTGTATGAAGCAAAATATCCCCAACCTGATCCAGAAATTCAAACAGAAATAGAGACTATTGATTTAGATTATATCCGGGAAGATTTGCCAAAGTTAGTCGGCTCTATGCGGGAAGGAGTGAAGCGAATTCAAGATATTAGTAATAGTCTGCGGACTTTTTCGAGGGCGGATAGCGATCGACCAATTAAATGTAATATTCATGATGGCATTGATAGCACGATTATGATTCTGAAGCATCGCCTCAAAGCTAATGAAACTCGTCCAGAAATTCAGGTGATCAAAGATTATGGTGATTTACCCCAGATAGAATGTTATGCCGGGCAGTTAAATCAAGTATTTATGAATATTTTGGCTAATGCGATCGATGCCCTCGAAGAAGCAAATACAGGACGGAGTTATGCTGATATCCAAGCGGCTCCCAATCAAATCATTGTCAGAACCGAAGTAATTAATTTTTCTAATTTAGCCCATGATCGATTAGAAGACAAACTAGAAGATAAACTAGAAGATAAATTGTTAAATGAATTCTCAAATAAACTATTAGATGAATCACAAACTCCATCTCAGGCAGTAATTTATATTCAAGATAACGGGGCGGGGATGAGTGAAGCAGTCCGAGAGAAAATCTTTGATGATTTATTTACCACCAAAGGTGTGGGCAAAGGCACGGGCTTGGGATTAGCGATTGCTCAACAAGTTGTTGTCGAAAAACACCACGGGCAGATCCAAGTCAAATCTGAATTGGGCAGCGGTACAGAATTTATTATCAATCTCCCTATTCAAAATAATTAGTCAATAATTCATTGGCTATACACCTCTATTCCCTACCTAGTTATAATTGCTTCTTAATCTTTTCATAACCCCTTTTTGTCAAGGATTTGCATCCTAAGACTTCTAGTTAGTATGTCAAATTTACTGCTGATTAGTTAAGGAATTTTGTGTTATAAATATACTTAAGTCTAGAGTTGTTAATTTAGATAAATTATATTAAGTCCTATAAGGTTTTATGGAATCGCAAATACTTAATTGGTAGCTAAGCGCATGTAGTTAAGTTTTTAATCCTGTTCAAGGCTTAAAGAATTTTAGCGAAAGGGTCAGGTGTTGCAGTCTAGAAACCTATCAAAAAAATTATTAGAAAGTCTTAGAAAATTTTATGCGGACTCCCTCTAGCCCCAAAAACCAATTAACTAAACCTTTATTGCGGCGATCGATCGGGAATAACCTCCTCCTTGCAGTATTAGCAGGGGCTTTTGTCGGGCTGAGTGCCATGTCATTTTTGGTTTATCAAGTTCTCGATAATCAGGCTAGAGACGAAATTCGGAAAACCATCCAGATCGAAGTGCGGAACATAGAGATCCAGATAATTCAGGTAGAAACCTTTGCTACAGGGATCAAAACAGCCGTGGCGGCGCAATTGCCAAGAGCTAATACTGTCGAATCAATCCCAGAGTATAAATCCCTAGCCTTTGAGTTTTTTCAGCAGCGTCCACCTTTGGTAATGGGTTCGGGCTTTGGGCAGACTGAGTATGGCATTCTCAAAGATCGACAATGGTTTTATCCCTACTACTACGTAGACCAAGGCACACCCAATTCCTTAGGGAACTTGTTACCACCTCCCTATGAAAATATCCGTTCTCTAGATGTGATCGATGCAGAATTTTATCCGGAGACTTCCTACTACAAATTTGCGATCGAAGCTGGAAAACCTGCATGGACAAGACCCTATGACTGGTACGGTATTACCATGGCAAGTCATTCTCATCCTTTTAGAGATGCCCAAGGGAAGATTTTGGGCTACGCCACCAGTGAACTAAATGTCACCGCCATCAGTAAGCAAATCGATAAAAAAGTCATCCGAGATCAAGGCTATTTTGCACTCCTCACTAAGGAAGGAGAACTCCTTGGCTATCCCCCAGACCCAGAAAAAGCCAAGACTAGAGCCGGGTATCAAAGTATTCCTGATTTTCAAAATGTCTGGGAACAAATTCAGAGGGAGCCTGCGGGGATTATTGAGGCGGCGGGGAATATCTGGGTTTACGATCGCATTGCCAACACCGATTGGGTGATGATTGCCGTTGTTCCTCAAAATGTAGTGGTGTTACCAGTTTTGGGGATCACGCTGGGGGGAGCTTTGGGGGCGGGTA
>JAIMKT010000022.1:0-10830 GCA_020692245.1 Microcoleus sp. GA_180221_E-2-1-MAG-45_12 | reverse complement strand
AAATAAACGCCTCCAGCCAGTGATTGAGGGATGCAATCAGTTAATTCAGGCAGATACGAACCCTGTTGCGACTATGCCCGCCCATGCTGATGAACTAGATATCCTTGCTATTTCCTTCGATCGCATGACTCAACAACTCAAGGATTCTCTCAATGCTCTCCAAAAATCTAACGAAGAACTAGAAAGTCGAGTCCTAGAACGCACCCTCGAACTCCAAGCTGCCAAACAATTAGCCGACAATGCTAACCAAGCCAAAAGTGAATTTCTCGCCAATATGAGCCACGAACTCCGCACACCGTTAAATGGGATTCTCGGCTATGCTCAAATTCTCGGAAGAACCAAAACCATTCCCGAAAAAGAACGCCATGGGATCAATATCATTCACCAGTGCGGCTCCCATCTCTTGACTCTGATTAATGACATTCTGGATATTTCTAAAATTGAAGCTCGCAGACTAGAACTATCTCCTAGTGCGGTACATTTACCTTCGATCTTGCAGGGAGTAATGGAAATATCCCAAATTCGAGCCAGACAAAAAAGTATTGATTTTCACTACGAGCCAGACCCAGATTTACCCGGCGGAATTGTTATCGATGAAAAACGCCTGAGACAGGTATTGATTAATCTTTTGGGGAATGCCATCAAGTTTACTGATAAAGGCACGGTGACTTTTCGGGTGGAGAAATTAGACCCAAGTGTTAGCTCTAGTAATAGTCTCCAGATAAATTCTCAGGCAGATTCTCAGGCAAATCAAAATCCCTTTGTGCGCCTACGTTTTACCGTTATAGATACAGGGATTGGCATTGCACCTACAGAAATAGAGAAATTATTTCGAGCCTTTGAACAAGTGGGCGATCGCAGTCGGCAGGCAGAAGGGACGGGATTGGGACTTGCCATTAGTCAGCAGATTATCCAACTCATGGGCGGCAAAATTGAAGTTATGAGTCAATTGGGGGTGGGGAGTAGATTTTTCTTTACCTTAGATGTGCCTTTGGCTCTAGATTGGATTCAGCAACAAACTAGTGAAGCAGGGAATATTGTTGGTTATGGGGGAGAGAGAAAACAGATATTAGTTGTGGACGATCGCTGGGAGAATCGATCGGTAGTAGTAAATCTATTAGAACCTCTAGGTTTTGTAGTAACTGAAGCAGAACATGGTCAAGATGGCTTAGATAAAATGCGGGAGTTGCAGCCAGATTTAGTGATTACAGATTTAGCGATGCCGGTGATGGATGGCTTTGAAATGCTTAAACAATTACGACAAGCCCCGGATTTACAGCACTTAATCGTAGTTGTCTCCTCAGCTTCTGTCTCGCAATTGGATCAACAAATGAGCCTTGATGCCGGGGGCGATGATTTCCTTGCTAAACCCGTGCATAGCCAAGACTTGTTTAATGCTCTAGCTAGACATCTAAATTTAACTTGGGATTATCAACAAGAGGAGTCACCCATGACTATTGATATGTCAACATCAGCTTCTGGGAATGATCTAACTATTCCAGAATCTAGAGATTTACAAATGCTCCTCGAATTGGCTCAAGAAGGGCGCCTAAAAAAGCTCATGCAACTGGGGGCAGAGATTGCAGCACGGGATCAAAGCTATCAACCTTTTGTTGATCATATTCATCATCTAGCCAAACAGTTTCAATCAGAAAAAATTGAGGAGTTTATTCAACAAGTAATGCAACAATCTCTTAATACTAAAAATAGTTCTTGAAATTTCTAACAGTAACAAAGTTTCTAAAAAATTGCTAGGCAAAATACTGAGGAGAAGAGAACAAATGAGTATGGCGACAACGGTGGCGACGGGATTAATTTTAATTGTGGATGATATTCCCAGTAATTTGGATGTGATTTCTGATGCCTTGAGTGATATGGGCTTTGATGTGGCGATCGCTACCAGTGGTGAGCGGGCTTTGCAACAGGTGGAACGGAAACCGCCGGATTTAATTCTGCTGGATGTGATGATGCCGGGCATTGATGGTTTTGAAACCTGCCGCCGCCTAAAAGCTAATCCCCAAACTGCCGATATTCCCGTGATTTTCATGACAGCCCTCTCTGACCTCAACAGCAAAGTCCAAGCCCTCGACTTGGGAGCCGTGGATTATGTCACCAAGCCCTTTCAAGAGCAGGAAGTTTTAGCACGGGTAAAAACCCATCTCCAACTCCACCACCTAACCCAGACCCTAGAACAGCAAGTCGCCCAAAAAACTGCCGAACTCCAAGCCTCCCAAATGCAATTAATCCAGAGTGAAAAAATGTCTGCCCTTGGGCAGTTGGTGGCGGGGGTTGCCCACGAAATTAATAATCCGGTGGGATTTATTGGCGGGAATCTTTTCCATGCTGATGGCTTTATTAAGGATTTGATCAACCTGATAGATATTTACCAAACCCATTATCCAGAACCAGTGCCAGAGGTTCAAGAAGAACTAGAGACGATCGACTTTGACTATCTGCGGACAGATCTGCCCAGCCTCATTAAATCCATGAAATCTGGTCTCGATCGCATCCAAGATATTAGTAAAAGTCTGCGGATTTTCTCTCGCTCTGACAGTATCAGCAAAGTTTCTTTTAATGTCCATGATGGCATCGATAGCGCAATTTTAATTCTTAAGTATCGTCTTAAAGCTAATGACATTAGACCAGAAATTCAAATCATCAAAAATTATGGCGAAGTCCCGCCAATTGAATGTTTTCCCGGTCAACTAAATCAAGTATTTATGAATATCATGGTGAATGCGATCGATATGTTTGATGAGATGGCAGAAAGTAATTCCTTTGAAGATTTAGAGGCTCATCCCCAACAAATTATCATTGATACCTCCCTAGTAAATAATCAATTACAAATTTGTATGGCGGATAATGGCTTAGGGATGGATGCCGAAACAACGGCTAGAATTTTTAACTATTTATTTACAACCAAAGGCGTAGGCAAAGGTACAGGGTTAGGATTGGCGATCGCTCAACAAATTGTCGTCGAAAAACATGGCGGAACGATCGAAGTGGATTCTAGCCGGGGGTCTGGGACTAAGTTTTTGATTGGCTTACCCGCCTAGGTAAATATAAATTAAGCATCGTTAAGGGTCGTAAACCATGACTAAGGATCAGCAGATTGTTGTATGCTGTTCTTTAATAGCGGACGGCAGGCGGCTAGTTGCTGATGATGACCAAAAACTCTTTACTGGCAGATTTACTCCAAAGTTTCCCTGAGCTAAAAATTCAGGTGTATTTTAAATCCTCCCTCACGGCTCTTTCCCACGCAATGGAGGATCAGGTTTTAGCAGATGCTAACGCCCAATCTTTGGTGATTGCTAGTTTTCAGCAGGCTCGTTTCTATCGTCAAGAAGCCCATCGTTATCGATCGATCGCCCAGCATACAGATCAGGTTTATATTCTCTCGGCTCCAGAAACTGAGTTTAGCAATTCTTCCGAGTATTACGAGACCATCGCCTTTGACCCAGAGGATCCCCTAGCTTCAGAGTGGCATCTAGTGGTGATTGGCAAAAACTATTCCTATTGTCTGATTTGTCAGGAACGGGAAACGAACCCAGGGGTATCAGAGGAACTGGATGCAACCCGGAGTTTTGAAGGCATTTGGACTTTCGATCGCACCATTAGCTGTCAAGCGGCGGCTCTATTGCTCGATCGGATTTTGAACTACCGTCCCGAACTAGCAGCGAAAATTGCCAAGGCTAAGGTGAATCATCTTCCCTGCTGCAATCCCCAAGCGCAGCAACTTATGCCCAGCCCGACTACCCTCAACCCCGATCCCTTTGTCCAAAGACTAGTCACCTACCTACAAGCGGGACAATACAAGCTCACTAAGGCGTACCGTTCCATTGCTGCCCAAGAACAAAAAGAGCGACTATTAAATTTTATTACTACAGCAATTCGGCGTAGTCTAAATCCTGAAGAAATCCTTGAGGTGGCAGTGCGGGAGTTGGGGCAAGCCCTAGAGAGTTGTCGATGTTTGATCTATCAATGTCGATCGAGCGATCGCCGGGTGGTGATTAACCATGAATTTCTCCAAAATCCCCAAAAACCCCATGTCTTACCCCTGAAGGGATTGAGCCTAAATTTAACAGAATATATCTATTGGCAAAATGCTGGGCTAGAACCATTGTTGATCCCGGAAATAACGTCACCAATACCGGGTTGGTTTCCTGAAATTCCCCCGCCCCAGTCCTGTCTGTTGGTACCAGTCCTTTACCAAAGTCAGTTGCTGGGCATGATTGAGTTACATCATTACGGAACCGAAAGTTACCAGTGGCAAGAAGATGAAATTAGCCTCGTCCAGGCGATCGCTACCCAGATCGGTATTGGTCTCATTCAAGCAGATGCCTATAGTAATCTGGAAGACCTCAATCAACAATTAGCTGCCCTCGATCGCACCCGGAGCAACCTCGTTGCCATCACTGGGCATGAACTACGCACACCCCTGTCTACGATCCAAGTGTGCCTCGAAAGCCTAGCTGCGGAGCCGGATATGCCCCTAGAAATGCGGCAGATTATGCTAAAAACTGCCCTCACCGACTCAGAAAGGATGCGGAAGCTAGTGCAGGACTTTTTGACCCTCTCCCGGCTGGAAAGTGGGCGGGTGGAATGGCATCCAGAGCCGTTATCGATCCAAGAATGTGTCGACCTTGCTCTCAGCAGTCTCCGCTCCCACGATCGCCAAGAACAACCCAAAATTATTACCGATCTTCCAGAAAATCTGCCCCCAGTCCAAGCGGATGGCGAATGGTTGGTGGAGGTGTTGACCAAACTTTTAGATAATGCCTGTAAATTTACTTCTCCCCAAGGGCAGATCAGTGTGCAAACGGAGTTTAACGGCGGGATCATGCTGGAAGTGACGGTGGCAGATACGGGCAGGGGCATTGAACGCAACCAATTAGAAACAGTGTTCGATCGCTTCTACCAAGAGGAAGGCGCACTCCGGAGAACCACGGGCGGCACGGGTTTAGGGCTAGCCATATGTCGGCAGATTGTTACAGGCTGGGGTGGCGAAATCTGGGCAGTCTCCGCAGGTAAAGATCAGGGCAGTAGCTTTCATTTCACTATTCCCATTTTTATTCAATGACAATTATTGACATTCTCAGATTTTCAGATTTAAAGACACTGAGTTTCCAACTTACCGAGGCTTTTCTATGATTCTGGAATGATTTTGGGATGATTTTGGCTGGTACTGCCCTACTCCAGATCTGGATTTGGGATAATCTCGGAACATTAATTAACGTAGTTGTACAATAACAAAAGGTAGTCCACTCTAGGTCAAAAAAATTATCATGACATTACCAAAAATTTCCTTGATTGGATTGAAAGCGGATCAATTTCGCCATCCCCTAGATTTGGCAGCGACTCGATCGCTCAAGCAGTTACCCGGCATGGATCTATTAGTCCGTAATTTCTTGGGGCCGATCGCCGAAGACTTTTTCTATCTCAACAATATTTCTGCCAGCGTCTTGGTCGGCAAAAAACAGTTACCCCATTTGCATCAGTTACTAATCGAAGCCTGCGCTACCCTCGATCTAGAAGTACCTCAAATGTATGTACAGCAGCATCCCCAGCCCAATGCCTACACCTTTGCCATGCGGGGGAAACAACCTTTTCTCGTGCTGCACACTTCCCTCATTGACCTCCTCACCCCTGAAGAAATTCAAGCGGTAATCGCCCACGAACTCGGACATCTCAAGTGTGAGCATGGGGTTTATATTACCTTGGCAAATATTTTTGTCTTGGCGGCAGGACTCCTTCCCGACTGGGGAACAGCGATCGCCCAACAACTCCGGGAGCAAATGCTGGAATGGATCCGGTGTGCCGAATTTAGCTGCGATCGAGCCGCCCTCCTTGCGACCCAAAACCCTAAAACTGTTGCCTCGGTCTTAATGAAACTAGCTGGTGGTTCCCCGACCCTTGCTCCTCTATTAAATATAGATGCGTTTCTGGAACAAGCACGAGCCTACGATCTAGCTAGTAGTAGCGATCTAGGGCAGATGCTGCGCACAATGCAAACGGCTTCCCTGAGTCATCCCGTCCCCGTCCTCCGAGCCAGAGAGATCGATCGCTGGGCAACTTCCCAAGATTATCAAAATCTTTTAAAAAGACGACCAATGAGTTATAATAATCAAGAACCAATCAAGGGCGAATGGCGGAATTGGTAGACGCAGCAGACTCAAAATCTGCCGGCCGCAAGGTCTTGGGAGTTCGAGTCTCCCCTCGCCCATTATTCAAAAGTATATATTTACCTTCTCTAGTCTGCCGAGTGTGGGTTAGAAAGTAATCATTAAATTTCATCCGCAAGCTATGGCTCACCTGAAACAGCGCCGATCGGAAAATATTAGCGGTGATTTCTTCGTAGATAGTAGTTGTATTGATTGTGATACTTGTCGATGGATGGCTCCAGAAGTGTTCGATCGCCAGCAGGGACAATCCGCAGTCTATCAGCAACCCAGAGATACGATCGCCAGACATAGAGCGATGCAAGCCCTCCTTGCCTGCCCCACAGCTTCCATCGGCACGGTAGAAAAGCCCCACGATATCAAGGAAGTTCAAGCTCAATTTCCCTTACCCATCGCCGAAAATGTTTATCATTGTGGCTATCACGCCGAAAATTCCTTTGGGGCAGCTAGTTATTTGATCCTGCGTCCAGAGGGCAATGTATTGGTGGATTCTCCAAGGTTTGCACCACCCTTAGTCAAACGCCTAGAAGCTCTGGGGGGAGTCCGCTATCTCTACTTAACTCACCAAGATGATGTGGCAGACCATGCCAAGTTTCAAGGGCATTTTCAGTGCGATCGCCTCTTGCACGAAGATGATATAACCACAGGAACCCAAGCCGTGGAAATCAAGCTCTCTGGGCAAACCCCCTACCAATTAGCCCCAGATTTACTCATTATCCCTGTCCCCGGTCACACCAAGGGTCACACGGTCTTACTCTATCAAAATAAATTCCTATTTTCTGGCGATCATCTCGCCTATTCAGAACGACTACAACATCTCTACGCCTTTCGGGATGCTTGTTGGTATTCTTGGGCAGAACTAATTAAATCCATGGAAAAGTTAGCAACCTACGATTTCGAGTGGGTATTACCCGGACACGGCAGGAGATTTCACAGCGATCGAGCCACCATGCACCAGCAAATGCAAAAATGCCTAGAATACGTTCATCATTAACAATTAAAAACTTTATGACCCATTTACCCAAGGACTTAGACGAGGCGATCGCCCAAGCACGGGAGTCTACCCAAGCCGCCCTCAAGGATGGCAAAACCCGGATTATGGTAGAGCTAGTCTTTCCAGAACTCAAACAAATGTCCATCGCTTGGGATTTCCTGCCTGCCCTAACGAGCCTTTATGGATCTGGCTTAAAGGTATTTTTCCCTGACACCGGAGCCGCCGCCCTTGCCCGCCGGGATTGGAAATTGGCAGAATTTAAGATTACTGACCTAGGGAATGGTAGAACTCCCCTAGAACCAAAAGTACAGCCCGAAGATGAGGCTTTTTTATTAATTGAACCTTCTTCTGTGGAAGTATTAATCGTTGAAGAACTTTGTCAACTGGCGGGCGATCGACCCTGTATTTTGTTCAATCCCAAACTAGAAGATGTGAGTATTGTAGGAATTGGCTATGCGGCTCGGCAATTGCGCGATCGCTTCATTAGTACCTTGGAGTCTTACTATTACCTGCGTCCCATGGATGACTTTGCTCTGTTGCGTGCTTATCCCGATCAGTGGCAGGTGTGGCAATTAATTGATGATGCTAAAGACTCTACAGATTCTACGGATTCTACATGGCAGATGATTGCCGAACTTCCAGAAAAGCCCGTGGGTGATGTTCTCGATCGGATTATGATGGGCAACCAAGCCAGTGATGATCCAGAGGCTCCCATTAAAAACTCTGGGGGCAAAAGTCCGGGACTCATGGCAAATCTGCAAAGATTCTTACGAGCGCTGAGTAGTTAATGGTCTAGAGTCTAATTAAAACCTAACTAAATTTACCTAGCTAATTTGTCGAGGTATGAAAGTTTCTAGCGACTAAAGTCGTAACTACAACTAAACATAATGAACGATTTAGAGCAAAGACCAACTTGGGATGAATATTTTTTATTGATGGCAAAACTAGCAGCCACTCGATCGACCTGTTTAGCTTTTCCGGTGGGGGCAGTGATTGTCAAAGATCGGCAAGTAGTTGCTACGGGTTACAACGGTTCCCCCTCTGGTTCTGTCCATTGCACCAGCCAAGGTTATTGCTATCCGGGGCTAGAAACCTGTGCTGCCAGTGCTAGTCTACCTTCTAGGGCTGTCCATGCCGAGGCAAATGCGATCGCCCAAGCTGCCCGTCACGGCATCGCCACCGAAGGCGCAACTATCTATGTCACCCTTGAACCCTGTCTTTCTTGCCTGAAGTTAATTATCTCGGCGGGGATTCGGGAAGTTTTTTATGAAACTAGTTTTAATAAAGGCGAAAAAGCCCTAGTCCGGGATTCTTTCATCGACGAAGGCTTAGTTACCCTCAAGCAAATTTATCTCTCGGAGAAAATCACCAAAAAATCTGCCGACTTCCTCAGCTATCCGACTTCTCTCCTGAGTGCAGGAAATTAATTAAGAGATAGGATTGGCGACTAAAGTCGTAACTACAAAAAACAACCTCTTAGTGTTACCAGTCCTTGACTAGATATTTCATGGGGTCTACTGGTTCACCACTTTCTCGGACTTCAAAATGGAGATGGGGCCCCGTGGATAAGCCTGTGGAGCCGACGGTGGCGATCGATGTTCCCTGTTTTACCATTTGTCCTTCTTGGACTAACAATTCATTAGCATGACCGTAGAGAGTACTTACCCCTGCTCCGTGGTCAATGACGACCGTATAACCATAGCCTCCGTACCATCCCGCTAAGATCACAATCCCCGTATCCGCCGCCAAAATCTGACTGCCGTAATCTGCCGCAAAATCTACCCCCGCATGGAAGCGCTCGTAGCCCCAGATGGGATGGATCCGCCAACCAAAATTACTAGATAAATCGCCATCGTTGGGAGCTTTGAACCTACCTGTGCCAATACGTTGTTTAGCAGCTAAGTCTCGCATTCGTTTCTGGATCACGGTGGCGATCTGGTCAGAGTCTTTCTGGAGTTGGGCATCGGCGGCTTCGAGGGCGGCTCGGTCTTGGTTGAGGCGATCGATCAATTCCTTTTGGACTTTTAACTGTTCTTGGACTAGGGCTTTCTGTCCCAATAGTTGCTGATTTAAGAGGGAAATTTGATTTTTTTGGGTAGCGATCGCCTGAGTCTGGCGGCTGATAATTTTCGCTTGGGAACCCAGTTTAAATAAAGTTCTTTGGTCAGCTTTGTAGATTAATTCTAGGCGGGACTGGCGATCGAAAAATTCATTCAGGTTCTGACTACTCAACAGCAGATCCCAACCCCGCACCGACAGGGAGGCTTTTTGTAATAATCTCAACCTTGCTGCCGTAGCCTGTTGCTGCTCTTTATAAATTTTCTGGGCTAACTCTCGATCCTTTTCCAGCACTGCCAGAGATTTATTTGCCTCCTCGATCGCCATAGCATAATCTTTGGTGACTCGATCGGTCGTTTGGATATTATCTTGTAACCCATCTAGGTAGCGTTGCGCCCCCTTTTCCACATCTAGCAAACGTTGCTGTTCTTCCTTGACCTGCGATCGTTCCCGTTGCAAGCGTTCCTGTTGCTGTTGCAAAGTTTCTAGGGAATTAGTTTGGGCAGGGGCAGCGGAAATTTTTACTAAACATAGCAATACTACACAAAAGGTAAAAATCAGCCAAGAAGTTAATTTCCGCATCGTTGTAGGATCAAGTTATTAAGAGATCTATATTTTTTGGGAGTGAATTTCATGATTAGGAAAATTTTAATTGCCGTGGCTGGTTTGGGCAAATGTGAAGAAATGCTCAACATGCTCTTGGAAATCCCCTCAGTAGAGCGAGCCGACGTTACTCTCCTCCACGTAGTTCCAGCCAAATCTGGGGCGGGAGACATGGCAGAAAAACTGGAAAAAGGTGGCAGTATTCTTGCTGAAGCAGTGAAGACCCTGAAAATATCCCCCGACCAAGTAAATGTGATTCTCCGCCAAGGAGATCCCAAAAATATCGTGTGTGAAGTTGCCGATGAAGAAGGCTCTGATCTAATTATCATGGGTTCCCGTGGTTTGCGGGGCTTGAAGGCAGTGCTGGATAACTCCGTCAGTCAGTACGTTTTTCAACTCACTTCTCGCCCCATGCTTTTGGTTAAGGATGACATTTATGTTAAACGCTTAAACCGGATTATGGTAGCCCTTGATGGTTCCCCTGCTGCCCAGTATTGTCTAGATTTAGCAATTTTCCTAGCTAAGGATATTAAAGGTGTGCAGTTAGTTTTTACCCATGTTAACCCCAATGCGGCGGTGACAGATGTAGATACAGACCCAGTGCTGGCTCCGGCGGTCAAAACAGCAAAACAGTTGGGGCTTGGTTATAAGTGTGTCATAGCTACAGGAAAGGCGGGCCCAGAAATTTGCCGGATTGCGGAGGAAGTGAATACAGATTTATTAATTATCGGTTCTCCCGATCGCCGTCCTTCCATTGCTAAGGGAGTGGTAGACCTCGATCGCTTGCTGGGCAATTCTCAATCTGACTACATTCGGGTCAATGCCAATTGTCCAGTATTACTAGCTCGGACGATCGGTTAGGCAGAACTCCCTTACCGAAAAATTGGGTATAAAGCCCCGTCCTTCTAGGACGGCTTTGATTTAATTCTCATCTCAAATTAAATTTTCTATCTATCATCTCAGCCTTAGATAAGCTATAGTAGAGATATGTTAAAC
>JAIMKT010000021.1 GCA_020692245.1 Microcoleus sp. GA_180221_E-2-1-MAG-45_12 | reverse complement strand
AGCTAGAGCCACGGCTGACGTATCAGAGCCGCCCCGTCCTAGGGTCGTAATCTCTAGTTCGCTGGTGTTGCTAATCCCCTGAAACCCAGCCACGACAATAGCTTTTCCTTCTTGAAGATGTCGCTGGAGCCGATCGGGGGAAATTTCTAAAATTCTTGCTTTGCTGTGGGCTGCTTCCGTGACAATCCCTACCTGCGCCCCGGTGAGAGAAATGGCATCCTGTCCTAGTTCTTGTAAAGCCATCGTTAGGAGGGCGATCGAGACCTGTTCCCCCGTAGACAGCAACATATCCATTTCCCGGCGGCTGGGGTTGCTAGAGATTTCCTTGGCAAGGCTCACCAATCCATCGGTAGTTTTGCCCATGGCTGACACCACGACTACAAGGGAATTTCCTGCCTGTACCGTCTGCTGGACTCGCTGGGCAACTGCCTGAATCCGCTCTACCGAACCCACGGAACTACCGCCATATTTTTGGACAACTAACGCCATAACTCTTGCTTGTTATTACTTACTGCTACTTCTGATTGCTTTGCCACTAATCTGCAACTAGTTCCCAATCTTGGAGATATATATTATTTCTGGGTTATTATCTCTGCGATCGAAGCATAATTGATGATACTCCAAGAATGCCCAGAATAAGGATGATTTTCTAGCTTCTCTGCCGAAAAATTTACCAATATCTTCGAGAATTTAGATAGTTAAGAAAATTAAATAAACTAATTCTGTTTGGCTCTCCAACTAAAGGTATTGTCCTAGCTAATCAATGGCAGCAGATTTGGCGATCCGCATAAATCTTGGGGATTGTTATAGTATAGAAGAGAAGGTCTAAATCTAAATCTAGACTTACATCATAAAGTAACTGCAATAGTTCAAGAATTGAATATTATAGCTCATTTTTTAGACGCTCCTATTTTAGATGCTTCTACTAGACAAACCGCAGGGACATCTGTTGCTAGGTAAGTCTACACGAGCAGAATTTCACCCCATACACCCTATCTTCAACTTTATAACTCATAGGAAAATTACAAAGATGAATACCCGACTCATCATCAATCCCACTGCCGGTCCTGCGGAGAAACCTGATTTGTCAGATGACATTGCCAATGCTTTGCAAACTCAAGGTATTCAAGCGGAAATCTGCACGACTACAATCGAAGAAGACGGAGAGGGGCTGGCTGCTGAAGCCGCCAAAGCGGGTGTTGAACTGGTAATTGTCGCAGGAGGTGATGGCACGATCGAAGCCGTAGCCCGGGGATTAATGCATACTCAAACTGTCCTCGGCATCATTCCCCTAGGCACACGTAATAACATTGCGGCTAGCTTGAATATTCCTGTCGATTTAACCCAAGCCGCCCAGACCCTAGCAGAGGGAGAGCGTAGTTTGTTTGATATGGGCAAAGCTGGAGATTTTTACTTTATGGAAGTGGTGGGCGTGGGTTTAGAAGCTACACTTTTTCCTTGTGGGGATGAAGTTAAAGAAGGAATCAAAAAAAATTATTGGAATGCTTTCACAAGTTTCTTCTCCGGGATCAAAACTTTTTTACAGTTTAAACAGCACCGTCTAGTCTTACGTTTTGATGGCAAACGGATGCGTCGTCTCCGTACCTTGCAAGTCAACATCTGCAATAGCTCTCGCTATGGGGTCAACTTTGCCCTAGCACCTGAGGCAAAAATGAATGATGGCAAATTAGATGTTATATACATTGATAACCCCTCCAAATGGGATCATCTGCGCCACTTTTTTGGAGCGATGCGAGGGGAACGTCTGCCCCACGATCGGCTCAATAATTATCGAGCTAAGAAGATTGAGATTAGAAGCCATCCACAGTTAGAAGTTCATGCCGATGGAGAGTGCTTGGGGACTACGCCAATTACCGTAGAAGTAGTTCCCGCAGCCCTTTGGATTTGTGTACCTACGCCGGAGCTAATCGACAAGTTTTTAGAGGAAAGCAACAATAGGATTTTGAGTGAGCAATCGCCAGCCCTTGAGAGCATTTTTTTCTCTTAGATCTGCCACTATTTTCCTCGATCGCCCATGAATCTCAGTGCATCAGTGCCTAGCTTATTAATTTTGTCTTTTTAATCTTGCCTTAAATGCCGCCAATCTGAACTAGTCCATACAAACACGCAGCCAACCAGATGCCCCCAGCAACCCATCCACTCAGAACATCTGTAGGCCAATGCACACCAAAATACACCCGACTAAAGCCCACTCCCAAAGTTAGACCAGCTACCAAGGGGGCAGTAATAATTAAAGGAATACTCAAAGACTGGGTGAGGATTGCCGCCAATAAACCATAAAAGGAAATTGCACTCATGGAATGACCACTGGGATAACTATAATCCATGGGGCGTTTAGAAGAAGCCCATAGATCGGGTCGTTTGCGCCGAAAGAAAGACTTGAAAATCCAATTAAGGAACCATGAACCACCCAGCCCGATCGCTAAGACTAGAGCCGCCACCGTCTCCCTGCGGTAAATCAAAACTCCCCCGATCGCTATCAGGATTGGTATAGTTATCTGCCCCTGAGCAGAGAAAGTTAGGGCATTCATGTATCGGTCAAGGGTTGGATTAGTCCACGACCTGAAAGTTAACAGACATGACTCTTCTACAGGCAACAACCAGTCCCAGAGGAGGAAGCGAGCCAGAAAAACCCCCATCGCTAGGACGATCGCCCCGGCAATTAGCCCCCCGAACAGATAGGGCATGAAAGCAATAAGTGACTGGAACACCCAATAAAGGCGAGTGCTAATCTGTGACACTGACAATCTCCTAATAAATAGTTGTACATCTACAATTATATATAAAATCTCAATACAACCACCTAAATTAGGGTGATCATGCACCCATTCTTCTATGAAACCTCTGCAATCATCGAACAGATATTAAATTAATTAGTTACAAATTTCTTGGAGTTGTTGTTGAACTAAAGATAAATCTCGATCGCTATCATTTAACAAATAAAAATTAGCATTCTCTCTTACAAATTTCTGAATATACTGCCATGTACTAGAATTTTGATTAGTAGTTATTTTTCCATATAAATAATTTACTAAACCTATTACATAATTATAATAATTTTCTGCATCATACTCATCGCTAAATTTTGTTGGATTAACTAACAGAAACTTGAGAAATTCATCCATAAACCATTCAGGAATAGACACCCCTTCATACCACCCTTGAGGAAATTGATGGGGATAATAGTAGAGCATCAAGATTAAAAAATAACCTATAAAGGCGGGATGATTAAATCCCCGATTCATGACACAAGTGGCAATACCTTCTAGAAAATACTGTTCATCTTCTGTTAAGGGTTCGTCTTTAATTCCTGTAATCGGCAAAATCTGCTGAACTTTAGCATAATCTTCACTATAACTATTTGCCACATCTTCAGGGGATTTACTAAACCAATATTTAGCCAATTCTAGACGTACTTGACGCAGAGCAGCGATCGCCTCCCCCGTCTCTTGACCCCCATGCCCTTGATCTATAAATCTAAAGGTATCTAACAAATTAGTTTGAATATTGAGTTGTCGAAAATTAAGTCTAGCTAATAAAACATCCCATCCCAAATTAAAACGAATAATTGTAGATAGGTTTTTATAACTAGGAGATTCCCAAGTAAAGTGCTGAAAAGAACTAAAAGCAATACATAGCTCAAAATTCATAGCCTGAAACCTAGAGGCTTTATGAACACTTATTACCCTCTGAATCATCTCTTCAGTTCCCCAGTTATGCCAATTCCAGTTACGATTAACTGCAACACAATCTAGTGCTAGAGATTTACCTAAAAAAGCCAGAGCTGAAATAATAAAATACTCTGCGCCTATTCTGGAATTAGTTGTAATGGATTTATATATTTTAAGAATTTGCTCACGTCGCATCAAGCTATAAAAAATACCATTATCTGTAACTTGACTGTAGTAATTAATAATTCGATCTTGTCCTAATTCATCCTCTAGTCTAATTTGCGCACCTCGAAACAAAAACTGTTCATCCCTAAAATAATTTGGGATACCTCCAACCATAATATATTCAGGCTTATTAATTAGTAACTTGACACATTCATAAATATAAGATTCTTCTAGCCAATCATCATCTCCCAACCACATAAAGAAAGTTCCAGAAGATTTTTCTAACACTGTTGAAAAGTTGAAAGTTGCCCCTTCATTTTTGGGTTGACGAATATATTTGACTCGATCGTCCACTTCACAAAATCTCTGGCAAATAATCTCAGTTTCATCCTCAGAGGCATTATCAGAAATCACTAATTCAATATTTCTATAGCTTTGTTTGAGGACAGATTTAATTGCCTGAGCTATGGTATTAGCCCCGTTAAAAGTTGGCAGACCAATGCTAACCAAAGGTAATAAAGAATTAGTTTCTTGTAAATTAGTATCTGTGGTTGCTGACATAATTCGGTGGTAATTTTTGGTTTTTGCTAACTACATCAGCCCCGGTTCAAATTCCTAAGCGCTGGTAGATGGTGTCTAGATTTCGCAAATGATGATTGGGATCAAAGCATTGAGCTAGTTCTTCGGGGGTGAGTTGGGCTTGGACTTGGGCATCTTGGCTAACTAAAGCTCGGAAGTCGCCATCGGGTTTGTTCCAGGCTTGGTGGGCGCAGGATTGGACAATTTTATAAGCAGTTTCCCGATTCATACCCTTTTCCACTAGAGTCAGCATCACCCGTTGGCTGAAGGTGACACCCCCGTATACTGTCAGGTTGCGCTGCATGTTTTCGGGATAGACTAGCAAATTTTTCACTAAGTCAGTGATTTCCACCAACATAAAATGGGTGAGGATACAGCTATCCGGCATAGTCACTCGCTCGACGGAACTGTGGGAAATATCTCGTTCGTGCCAGAGGGCAACATTTTCCATGGCAGCTCCAGCGTTAGCTCGGATGATTCTTGCCATTCCGGTTAGGCGCTCGCTGCGGATGGGGTTGCGCTTGTGGGGCATGGCGGAGGAGCCTTTTTGTCCGGGGGCGAAGTATTCCTCTACTTCTAGAACTTCGGTGCGTTGGAGGTGGCGAATTTCTACCGAGAAACGCTCGATCGAGGCTGCCAAGAGAGCCAAGGCGTTCATAAAATCTGCATGACGATCGCGGGAGATCACCTGAGTCGAGGCTGTGTCTGGTTGCAGTCCTAAATTCTGACAAGCCAGCTCTTCAATGCGGGGATCTACATTGGCGTAGGTTCCCACCGCTCCGGAAATTTTCCCTACAGCAATAGTTTGAGAAATCCGACAGAGGCGATCGCGATGGCGGAAAACTTCTGCTAACCAACCTGCTAACTTAAAGCCAAAGGTGATTGGTTCGGCGTGGATACCGTGCGATCGACCAATCATTAAAGTATGGCGATGCTGCTGGGCTTGATAGCGGATTGCCTGACTCAGGGCTTCTACCCATTGCAGGATCACTTCTAAACTCGCCACCATTTGCAACGCTAGGGCAGTGTCCAACACATCGGAACTGGTCATGCCTACATGGATATAGCGCCCTGCATCCCCCACATGCTCGTTGACATTGGTCAAAAAAGCAATCATGTCATGGCGGACTTCTGCCTCGATTTCCAAGATGCGCTGGGGGTCAAATTTTGCCTTAGCTTTAATCTCTTCTACAGCTTCTAAGGGAATGTAGCCCAATTCTGCCTGCGCCTCGCACACAGCAATCTCTACTTGTAGCCACGTCTGATATTTATAGTTATCTGTCCACAGGTTGCCCATCTCAGGCAGGGTATAGCGCTCGATCAATGTCTTTCCTAGAATCCAACCAAATTATTTTACTGCAAAGTGTCTTTACTCTTTAATTTTTGGTGAAAAATCTTGAATTTTTGTTAAGATAGTTCGGGACAAAGATTGGTAATTCTAGGTTAGTAATTTTTAGGCTGGTAATTCACGGAGTAGGCAATGCTGAGATTAGAGCATATTAGTAAGATTTATCCCACCGGGGAAGTATTAAAAGATGTCAACTGGGAAGTGAAGCCGGGCGATCGCATTGGCTTGGTGGGGGTGAATGGAGCCGGAAAATCCACCCAGTTAAAGATCATCACCGGAGAAATGGAGCCAACTACCGGGGAAATTATTCGCCCTGCCAGCTTAAATATTGCCTACCTCAACCAAGAATTTGAAATCGATACCACCCGCACCGTCAAGGAAGAATTTTGGCGGGCTTTTGCAGAGGCGAACCAAGTCCATCAATCTTTAATGGAAGTGCATCGGCTGATGGAAACGGCGGATCCAGAGCAATTGGATGAGTTGATTCATGAGATGGATCGCTGGCAGCGACAGTTTGAAGCGCTTGATGGCTATAACTTGGAGGCGCAGATTGATAAACTCATGCCAGAGTTGGATTTTGATCAAGAGGATGCCGATCGCCTTGTCAGTTCTTTTAGTGGCGGTTGGCAGATGCGGATGAGTTTGGGGAAGATCATGCTCCAACGCCCCGATGTGTTGCTGTTGGATGAACCGACTAACCATCTGGATTTGGAAACTATTGAATGGCTGGAAAATTATCTGCGGGGTTTAACTACGCCGATGGTGATTGTCTCCCATGACCGGGAATTTCTCGATCGACTCTGTACCCAAATTGTGGAAACCGAGCGCGGTGTCTCTAGTACCTACCTAGGTAATTATTCCAGCTATCTAGCGCAAAAGGCAGAAAGCCAAATGGCTCAACTTAGTGCCTACGAACGGCAGCAAAAGGAAATTGACAAGCAGCAAACCTTTGTCGATCGCTTCCGAGCCAGTGCCACCCGCAGTACTCAGGCAAAAAGCAGAGAAAAACAACTAGATAAGATCGATCGAGTCGAGGCTCCCATCGGCAGTGTGCGGACGCTACATTTCCGGTTTCCCCCCGCTCCCCGCAGTGGTTTAGAAGTGGTGCGGATTAAAGATTTAGCTCATACTTATGGCGATCGAATCCTGTTTTTAGGGGCAGATTTATTAATCGAACGGGGCGATCGCATTGCTTTCTTGGGGCCAAACGGAGCCGGAAAATCTACTCTTTTGCGTTTAATCATGGGCTTGGAAGCCCCCAGTGATGGCAGTGTGGAGCTAGGCAACCATAACGTGATCCCCGGTTACTTTGAACAGAATCAAGCAGAGGCTCTGGACTTGAGTAAAAAGGTCATTGACACGATCCACGATGAAGTTCCCGACTGGAAAGATGAGGAAGTCCGGGCTTTGTTAGGGAAGTTCCTATTTAGTGGTGACACAGCCTTTAAGTCGGTAGGAGCCTTGAGTGGTGGTGAGAAGGCAAGATTAGCCCTCGCTAAAATGTTGCTTCGTCCAGCCAATCTCTTAATCCTCGATGAGCCGACCAATCACCTCGATATTCCCGCCAAGGAAACCCTAGAGGAAGCCCTGCAAAATTACGACGGCACAGCGTTAATTGTGTCTCACGATCGATACTTTATTTCTCAAGTAGCTAATAAAATTGTGGAAATCAGAGATGGAGAATTTCGAGTTTACCTAGGAGATTATCATTATTATTTAGAAAAGATTGCTGAGGAGAAGGAGCAGGCTAGATTGGAGGCGATCGCTGCCGAGCAAGCTGCCAAAGCTGCTGCCAAGAAGGCTAAGGCTACTGCAAAAAAAAGGTAAGTATCTTAAGTTATTAAGTGATTAATCTCAAATAATATTGCCTGTTATCGGGTTAACACGCTCCTTATAGGGTGATTAGCCTAAACTTGACATGCAGCCTATCTGCCCTATACTGACATTAGACAGAATTTTTCCGTTTAATACATAGTTAGACCTCCTGTATCAATAAGTATTGATTTGCAACTGATACAGTAACCAATCACCATAAAAACAGCTTCAACTTCGATATTTATGGAGAATCAGGAAAAAAGAACCAAGAGAGAAATGCTTTATCGCAATTCCTTATATCCTAAAGCTGAGAATATATTTGCTTTTCGCCCTAAATTGGTAGAGGACATTAAAGATGAATGTTTTATTGTAGTTGACACGAATTCGTTGCTAGTTCCCTATACAACAGGTAAAGCAAGTCTAGAGCAAATCAATACAATATATAGACTACTGGTTGATGGAAATCGTTTAGTTGTTCCCGGACAAGCTGCACGCGAATTTGCTGAGCACAGAGTTACAAAATTGAAAGAGTTATACCAGCAGATCTCAAGGAAAAAGTCATCTTTATCCTTGGGAAATTATCCATTGTTGGAAGGATTAGAGCCATATCAAAAAGCTATTGAGATCGAAGATAAATTTAACGACAAAATTCGTGAATACAACAAATGCATAAGTGAGATATTAGACGATATTAGTCAGTGGTATTGGAATGATCCTGTCAGTGTTATGTATAGTTCTCTTTTTGCTCAAGGGGTTGTGTATGATATCGAAATTGATGAACCTCAGTTAAGACAAAGAATAGAGAAGGATTGTGAGTATAAGCTTCCACCAGGATACAAAGATGCTAGGAAACCAGATGATGGAGCGGGTGATGTAATTATTTGGTTCACGATTCTAGAACTTGGGAGAATCCATAAAAAGAGTGTAATTTTTGTTTCTTTAGATCAAAAACCAGATTGGTGGAGCCAGAGTGAGGGTCGTCCCCTATATCCTCGTTTTGAACTTGTTGAAGAATTTAGTCGTGTCTCGGATGGTCAATCTTTTCACATACTTAAATTTTCATCTTTTCTAGATTTATATGGAGCGAGTAAAGAAGTTATTGAAGAAGTTAGGAAAGAAGAAGTTCAAGTTCGGATTGAACTATTGCAGTCATCCCCGAAAAGTAATTTGCTACTATTAGCATCTGAGATGGAGAGAGAGCTTCGATACTTAATTGCTAGCATGGGATTGCTGGAAAAATCTCAAGGTAGATTTTTGGCTGATGTAAAGCTTTTGGAACCGTATGGTTTTACTGAACTAGAAAAAGCTAATTACTTCTGGTCAATACGCAACAAAAGCGTTCATGGACTAGAGGTGGACTCAGATGATGTTTCATCAGCAATAGAAATTGGTTTGTCTCTTTTAAGAAATCTTCAATCAATTCCACACGAAGTTCATATAGTTCATTATCCAGGAATTTTGATCTATTCTAATCCAGACTGTACAAGTGTTTATGAGTCTGTCAAAGGGGTGATTCTTGAAACAAGAAGACATCCAGGTGATGCTTTTGTTGGATTTCGTATTTTTCCGACAACTCTTACACATTTTACACAGGGTAAAATTGTGTCTTGGGAGTGGAATATGAATAATGTTTGGGAAGCAGCTTGGTATCGCGATCCTGATACAAATGAGGTTAAGTCTGCTTGGGCGTCATCGGCTGAATTTGTTGGTCGAGATTTGAATAACTTATAGTAGGGGTAGGATGGATTTGCTTTCAAACACCTGACAAAGATAAATTTTGGCATGAGGTCTAACAACCCGCCTGCACCCGACCGTTTAGAGCCTTTTCATTGAGTTCGATAGGTTACTAGAGGCGAGTGAGGCAGAACGTTAGATTGATTAGAATACTAGACGCTTTGGAAAATTACGATGAGGACGATCTTGTAGGGTGTGTTAATGAAGTGTAACGCACCTCATGTATATTTATGTAACTGACCCATTGGCGTACATGGCGCATTAAACTTGTTTCTCCCACAGTTTGACTAAGTTCCAAAAATGACCTCAGCACAACAACATCAAACATTGGCAAAACCACGGAAACGCCCCTGGGTTGATATCCTTGGTCTCCTAAACTCCAGATCACTAAGCTATCACGATCGTACTGCCATATTTCCATCACTCCCAAAGCCGCCTAGATTCCCAGCCGATTCATAGAACTACTAGTGTGATCAACCTCGATCGCTAAATCGGGAGGCGGATCAATAGTCAGATCGATCTAAAATGAGAATTGCTGGGTGATTAGCCCAAAACTTGACATTCAGCTTATCTGCCCTATACTAAATAACTAGAAAAATTTTCCGTCTGATACATAGTTAGGCTTCAAGAAAAGAGGCGACGCAATGAAAAGGTTAGAAGGTAAAGTTGCCCTTATTACAGGAGCAGCAAGGGGTATTGGAGAGGCGATCGCTCGCAGTTTTCTAGATGAGGGCGCACGTGTTTGCCTTTCCGACATCAACGACAAGCTCGGAGCAGAAACCGCCGCCCAGCTTGGAGCTTCGGCAGAGTACATCCACCTAGATGTTCGCAAAGAACAGGACTGGGCTTCAGCTACAAGCTACCTTCTTGGCGAGTACAGAAGACTAGATATAGTCGTAAATAATGCGGGGATTACTGGCTTTGAAGATGGAGACTTAATCCACGACCCGGAAAATGCAAGCCTGAGTGCATGGCGGTCTGTCCATGAAACAAACCTCGATGGGGTATTCCTTGGGTGCAAGTACGCAATTAAGGCAATGCGCCCACAAAAAGCTGGATCAATAATCAACATCTCCTCTCGATCGGGGTTGGTAGGGATTCCAGGGGCAGCTGCCTACGCATCGTCTAAGGCTGCTATTAGGAATCATACCAAGTCAGTTGCCTTGTACTGTGCAGAACAGGGTCTTCAGATTCGCTGCAACTCGATCCATCCAGCAGCAATTCTTACCCCAATGTGGGAACCGATGCTAGGCAATGGCCCAGACCGTGAAGCGAGGATGGCGGAGTTTGTGAGCGACACTCCTTTACGTCGATTTGGGCTGCCGGAAGAGGTGGCAGCGTTAGCGGTACTGCTTGCTTCAGACGAAGCTACATACATAACAGGCACAGAGTTGAACATCGACGGTGGAATCCTTGCGGGATCCTCTGCTAGTCCTCGTGCTGAGGATACCTAACAACTCACTCCATCAGACAATCCTGCCGAGCCGCCGTTGAGTTCCAAGGTTATGCCAATTCACCGTTATGCCGAAGTTCGTAGTTCGATAGGTACTAGAATTTTTGCAGTCAAGTGAAGCCCTAGTGGAGATCAGTGGAAAGTAGAAATTTAGACTCACCCTAATAAGATTTTGAATGAGATTAAACATCATTACTAGGACACAGATCTGCTAACTGACAACCGCCGCAGTTGGGCTTCCGGGCTTGACACACTGCCCTGCCGTGGTAGATGAGACGAATTGACCAATTTTCCCAGTCGGGTTGGGGGAGTAGCTTCATCAAATCCTGCTCGATCGCCACTGGTTCTGTATGCTTAGTTAAACCCAGCCTGCCACTCAAGCGCTTCACGTGAGTATCTACCGTCACCCCTGCATTGATCCCGTAGGCATGGGCGAGGACAACATTGGCAGTTTTTCGAGCCACACCGGGGAGAGTCACCAGTTCTGCCATGGTTTGGGGGACAACTCCGTTAAACTCCTTGACAATCTTTTCACAGGCTCCCCGGATATTTTTGGCTTTGTTGTGATAGAAACCCGTCGATCGCACCAGATTTTCCAACTCCTCGATTGCGGCGGATCCCATAGCTGGAGCATCAGGAAACTGCCGGAACAACTCTGGGGTGACAAGGTTCACTCGTTCATCAGTACACTGCGCTGAAAGAATCGTAGCAACTAATAGCTGGACAGGGGTTTCATAGTTGAGACTACAGGTAGCATCAGGATAAAGATTTTTTAGGCGATCGAGCACTTCTAGAGCAATTTGTTTTTTTCGAGAAATTCTAGGCATTGAGTATTTTATTAATAATTTATTTACTTGTTAATTTACTTGTTAATTTACTTGTTAATTGATTAGTTTATCGCCTATTAATTCACATCTTCAAACTTATAACCAACTCCAATTACTGTTTTAATAAAAGTGGGATTACTGCCATCAAATTCAATTTTCTTCCGCAATCTTGCCACATGGGTATCCACCACTCGCTCGTCCCCAAAAAAGTTATCTCCCCAAAGTTTATCAATTAATTGTGTGCGGTTCCAAACTCTCCCCGGCTGGCTAATAAAAGTAGCAAGGAGATTAAATTCTAGAGTTGTTAAATCTAGTAATTCCCCAGAAGATTCGGCAGATTCTAAAATTGGAGAAATGGGGTTAACATAGCGCTCGGCAGTGCGTTGATCCACATCTACAGTGAAATGGGGAGTTTTATAGACTAAACTTTGTCCCCCATGGCGGAGACTGCGCCGGAGTAAGGCTCGGATGCGGGCAACTAATTCCTTGGGGCTGAAGGGTTTGACCAGATAATCATCGGCTCCTGTGGAGAGACCAATAATGCGATCGATCTCCTCGCCCTTCGCAGTCAACATCAAAATATAGGGATCCTTCTGCCCCGGTTTTTGCCTAATTCTGGCGCACACTTCCAAACCATCTAGCCCCGGCAACATCCAATCCAGCACGATCGCATCCGGTTGTTTTTCGGCAAAACTTTGCAAAGCACTATAACCATCCCGGCACACAAAACAATTAAATCCTTCCCGGCTCAAGGTCATTTCCAAAAGCTGGGCAATTTCTAATTCATCTTCAACTATTAATATATCCATTGAACATATAGAGACCCTAATAAAACCCTAATAAACCTGCTAGTTTAACTTTATCTAAGCTAAGGATACTATAGTTTGTTGTGCATCTTTAGTTAACTTAAATACCGTAGAAGATTCTAAGAAACTACTAAAACTACTAGCTAATTTTAAGGATTTGATCACCGTAGTCACTTTAGAGCCATAGCGTCTACTAAACTGATTACCTAAAACTCCAACATAAACTGTTTTGGTTTGATCATTTTGGGTAATTTGGTTAATGATTTTCACAAGGGCAGCCTCTAGTTCTTTTTGAGAATGGAAAGATATCTTATTGGCGACGCCAGCAATTTCCTGCACTCCATTATTGCCATTAGTCTCCTGATGATTATTAATAGTTAAGGCTAATTCTTGATGATCAAAGGTAATATTTGTTGTTGAAAACGAAGTGGTTTGGGGAGAAGGTGTAGCCGATGAGTTAGCAATAAGTTGGGGTTCTAAAGCTCGATCGAACAGAGTTACATAAAGTTCTCCCTCTGGCTGGGGTTGATGTACTACAAAAATTTGGCGATTTTCTAGAAAAATTTCCCTAGCCTTTTTCCCTGGTAAATACATGGAGACTAATTGGCTAATAGTTAAATGGTACTTCCGCCGAAATAGTTGTGATAAAGATGAAAGCTTAATCCAAATTTTGCCAGTTGTTTTTTGTTCTGTTTGAATCATTTGCTGGAGTTGGGAAATCAGATGATTAACAGAGCTAATTTCTGGGGCTATTTTTAACATTCTGGTATAGGTTTCACCAGTTTTCATATCTAAGGTAATGAGGTTATCTCCTTGTTTGCGGACTAGATAAACAGCCAAGCCGTGGGTTTGTAGTGTAGTACAAAGATGAGTCAAAACCATGTCAGAAGAGCAAACGATGACTTCTTTGGCGGTGGGATAATGAATAAAAATTGAAGAACCAACGGTAGCTAATTTCACATCAGCACTATCTTTTCCGGCGGGGACATGGATGAGTTCATAACCCCGTTGATGAAATTCTAAATCCTGTTTTCCCATATGTCGCCAGTTAGCAAAGGCGATTTTTATTTGAATTGGATAGTGACAAATATTCTCTAGAAATTTCTCGGTCGCAATATCTAATTGTAGATTTTCAACATCTAATAATAGGATTGTAATTCCTTGATTATGATTGTGGTGAATACTATTATTTTCAGTTTTGACATGGGGATAACTATAGCCATTTCTATGTTCAGGAAAATAGCTATATATTGGCGGGCTATCTGTAATTAAGGAGTTGGGTTTAGAGACAATATTAGGAGATTTAGTTAGACTAATTGTGTCAGTATGATTGCCAATTGTAGACGCAGATAGTAGGGATTGAATTTTAGTTTGTAGATGTTGAAAAAAAGGAGTTTCTAGAAATTCGGGGGTAAAAAATATTTTGAGGATTTGCTGAATTCTTTGTTCTAGGTCGATCGAGGTGGAGAATTTACCCAAATCTGTCACCATTTTGTTTACAAAAGCAGACTCTACCTGAGACACATGCCAAGGCGTTGTTTGGTACTTGCTGGTGATTAAGTTGGGATTATGTTGGATAGTTTGTAAGATAGATTGATAGATAACCTGACTAATGGCAGCGATCGCTTGAATATCTGGGAAGGATTTTGTAACTAGATTAGTCATGAATAGGCAAAATTAGGATCTATACAATCCATGATATCGTTAGATCCGAGGATCTAATGCTCTGAATAGTCACCATTCCAAAATTTTCACGCTAAAATTTGAGCAAAATTTGAGTATGTTCGATCGCCGCCCCCAAAACTTTTACTACTGGTTTTATCGTTACCTTTTGATATTTCTGTTAGTCCTAACTACAGGGATACTCACGGCTTGTGGAGATGATCCCAGAGCCAATCAAGCCCCAACCCCAGAACCCAGTCGGCAATCTAGCCTGACCTTTCGGGAAGTGACCCTAGAAAAATTTGATGATAATGGTAAACCTCTTTGGAAAGTGAATGCCCAAAATGTGGTTTATAGCCAAGACAACAAAATCGCCAATGTCTTGAAGCCCAAGGGCAACTTATTCCAAGAAGGTCGAGTAGTTTTGCAAGTGGAAGCCGATCGAGGACAGATTTTTGATGATGGCCGGCAGGTGCTATTAGATGGCAATATTGTGGCGATCGATCCCCGCAACCAAGCTGTCCTCAAAGGCAACAAGGTTGAATGGAATCCCGAAAAATCGATTTTGGTAATCCAAGATAATCTCCGGGGTAACAATGCTCAACTCCAAGCCTCGGCAAGAATTGGACGTTACTACACCAAGGAGCAAAGGATGGAACTCCAAGGGCAGGTAGTTGCCACGGTGAAAGACCCGCCCCTACGGATACAAACTCGCTATCTCCAATGGTTCATTTCCCAAGAAAAGGTGATGGGCGATCGCACTCTCCGGGTAGCCCACTACGAAAAATCGGATCAGCCTCTAAGTCTGGAGCCAAGTCCCTCGCCCAGCTCTTTACCCAATTCATCCCCGAATTCTTCACCTAATTCTTCTGGCAATCAACCAGTGATCGAAAGTTCAGAACTCCCAGATTTGCCCCCTACTCCTCAGAAGTTGATTCAACAAGTAGAGGCTGAAGAAGTAGAGTATAACTTAAAAACTAAAATTGCTATTTTCAAAAAGAATGTGCAACTAAACTCGATCGAACCTCCCGCCCAAGCAGTCAGTAATAACGTGGTTTGGAATGTGGCAGACGAAATTATTACTTCCCCAGAAACTATTAAAATTGTCCAAGCAAAAGACCAGATTACTGTAACCGGGAATCAAGGAATTCTTAATCTCAAAACCAAGATGGCAAACCTAACAGGTGGCGTGCAGGCGACGAGCGATCGACAAAAATCTGTCATCTTTGCTAATCAAATGCAATGGAACCTCGACAGCCAAGACCTCCAAGCCACGGGCAATGTCATCTATCAACAGGTAAACCCGACCCTAAAAGTAGTCGGCAGCGAAGCTTCTGGCAAACTCAACACCGAAAATATTGTAGTTACTGGAACTCAAAATGTAGGGGGACAGGTAGTTACAGAGATTATTCCTGAACAGCCATAGAAGATTTCTGCTAAAGGGACGTGCCAAAAATAACCCTCGATCGCCTCCCTTTCGCCCCTAACTTAGATTCAGCAACTTTTTATAGTATTAGAAAAAATAATGTTAGAAAAATTACCTCAAACCAATTACGTTTTCTAAATCAGCCCCTTGGAAGTTTGCCCCTGTGACATTCGCATTGGTAAAATTTGCCCCTTCTAAATCAGACCCTTGGAAATTGGCTCCTCGGAGATTGGCTCCACTGAAATTAACGTCTTCTAGATCAGCATTGGTTAAATTAGCTCCGCTCAGATTGGCAATGCTTAAGTCAGCTCCTGCCAAGTCAGTGTTTGCTAAATTGGCATTACTAAGATCAACACCACTTAGATTAGCTCTTTCTAATTCCAAACCTTGTAGATCACAACCTCCACACGATCGAGTAGACAAGAGACGATCAATATTATCGTTACCAAAAGTATTACGGGGAGTATTACTATAATTATTTCCGGGAGTATTATTGGAATTACTTTGAGGGCTTACTTGAGGACTAATCTCTGGCTGAGTTGCTGTCGGAATTGAGTTGTTGACAGGGCTAACTGCTTGAGTTTGATCTGTTCCAGCACATCCAAATAATAGAGTCGAAGATAGAAACGCGATCGTCCCTGTGGCTAACTGTTTTTGCAGATTTCCCATAATAAATTACTTGACTATTTACTTAGCTATCATTTATGTATATATCAAAAATCATAACCTATTTCTAGTAAATCATTATCTTTCTAATCTCTACATTTAGACATAGCAAACCTTTATTAATTTCTATAATAAATATTAGGAATAGCAATTATCTAGAGTGTAGTTTACTCTATGGTATCCATTGGGAAATAAAATACACTATACTGCTAGGGACTAAAACTGAAATATGATGACCATGACTGCTAACTCAGATTACTTACTATCTAGCTACAGCTATGAATTGCCTCTAGAACGTATTGCCCAAACTCCTGTCATTCCAAGGGATAGATCAAAATTACTGGTGGTAAAAGATGGCGATCGCCATGAACATCGTATATTCCAAGACTTGCCAGAATACTTAAAATCCGGTGATTTACTAGTCCTGAACAATACTAAAGTTTTACCCGCCCGCCTCTACGGATACAAAACCACTGGTGCGCCCGTAGAAGTATTGTTGCTAGAAGAAAAAAAGCCTAATTATTGGTTAGCTCTGGTGAAGCCGGGGAAGCGCCTAAAACTGGGATCGCAGATTTTATTTAGCCATAGCCCCACAGAATACCTAGAAGATTCACCCTTTCGAGCCACGGTAATCGAGCGAGATGAAGCTACTGGAGGTCGGTGGCTAGAGTTTAATACTTCTTCCCAGCAAAATTTTGCCGATCTCCTCCAAGAATTTGGTCATGTCCCCTTGCCGCCCTACATTAATGATTCTGAGGCTGTCCCAGAGCAGTACCAGACTGTCTATGCCCAGCAACTCGGCTCTGCCGCCGCCCCCACCGCCGGACTCCATTTCACCGAGGAATTACTTGCTACCCTCAAAGCCAAGGGTATTAATACTACCTTTGTCACTCTCCATGTTGGGGTAGGTACTTTTCGTCCTCTGGAGGTTGAAGATATTACAACCCACAAGATGCACGGAGAATGGTTTGAGATTTCTTCAGAAGCGGTAGCAAAGATTCAGCAAACTAAGCAGAATGGAGGCAGAGTAATTGCGGTGGGGACTACCTCAGTGCGAACCTTGGAAGGAGCGGCGGCCATGGGAGAGTTGCAACCTTTTATGGGAAAAACTGACCTGTTCATTTATCCGGGCTATCAATGGCAGGTGGTGGATGGGATGATTACTAATTTTCACCTACCCCGATCGAGCTTATTACTCCTTGTGGCTTCCCTGATTGGTCGATCGAGACTTTTAGAACTCTATCAGGAGGCGATCGAGGAGCAGTACCGTTTTTATTCCTTTGGCGATGCCATGTTCATCACCCCAGAAGCAGTCAAAAGCTAGTTTTATATCATGTCCCTAAATATCTGATACAAATAGATTTTTGTAGGGGTGCAAGGCTTTGCGCCCTCAGTAAGGCTTTGTGACCTCCGTAAGATTGAAAATTAAAACTAAATTGGTAAACGCTTTGGTTTTTGGTAATTGGAAGTATAGCCGGGGAGGAATTTCATCGTTGATGGGGCGACTCGTAAGGTCAAAGAGAGGCGGACTTTACCACTGCGATTGTAGACAGAGCGATGCACTAGTTGATCATTAAATAAAACAAATTCTCCAGCTTTGAGAACTACCGGGATTGCTGTTTGTTCGATCTCTTGAGGAACTTGAAAAAAATGATTGCCACTAAAGGGATCAATAATTTTCACCCGACAGTTATCAACTCGATCGACTGGAATATATTCAAAGCCATTAGTCGCCATAACTTCAGTTAAAGCAATATAAATATTAATAGTTTTTCCTGTGCCGTGGAGGAGATGGGGATAGATATCTCTGTGCCAAAAAGGAATTAATTGCCCAGAGGGATAGTTTACCCAGAGTTCCGATCGCCACAATTGTAAATCCTCGCCTAAATGCTCTTTAACTACCTGCAATAAACCAGCATCAATACAAATCTTCCACACTGCCTCAGAATCCAGATGCCTTTCCATATAAAATTGGCGTTTGTAGCATTGAATAACTAGCAGGATTATTGAACCAAATTGAAGCCGAATTAAGGATTTTAAAGCCTGTAATAGGAGAGTTTTTGGGGGGGGATAGGGCAGGATTTTTTGGAAAATATGGTGAGAAATTTCTGCCATGGCTTCAGGAGTGAATTTCAAATTATAAGGTCCCCAAATACCATCAGTGTCATCATAGATAATTCGCTGTTTCTCAATACTTTTTATATCTTGATTCTCCCCAGTCCAATCTAAGCTCCTCTCCCACAATTCTCGCCCTAAATCCTGATTCTCTACCAAACTAGGCAGCATAATTTCCTGCCCTTTGGGATCAATAAATTTACCCGTAACTAAGGCGAAATCTGGAGAGGTTGCACACAACAAACTGCTATAAGCCCCTTGCTCTGGGCTGATTCCTAATCCTAAATATCTACTCAAACGATGCCCGATCGTGATATTTGATCGCACAAATCCCGGATGAACAGCGTTAATAATTACTTGATTAGCTTGAATTTGGTTATCTTGAATTTGGTTGTCTTGCTTAATAGATTTAGATTGCTGTAGATAATGAGCTAAATAGTTAGTGAGGATGAGTAAACAAAATTTAGATTGATTATAGGCTTCTAGAAAATTTAGCTGCGTGCTTTTAGTAAACAAATCCCAGTTGATGGTTTTTGGTTTTAGGGCTAAATCCGAGGACACCATCACTATCCGGCTAGGAGCAGAGGCTTGGAGCTTGTCTAATAATAAATAGGTTAGTAAAAAGTGTCCTAGGTAATTCGTTCCCCAGATTAATTCAAAACCTTCTTGGGTAGTACCTCGATGGTGAAAAATTCCGGCATTATTAACTAAAATATGTAGAGGTAAATTTCTAGATTTAAATATCTGCACACACTGGCGGACTGATTCTAGGGAAGCAAGATTGAGGGGTAAATATTCTACCTTTGGGTTGCCAGTAATTTGGTAAATATGCTCGATCGCGCCCATTGCTTTTTTCTGAGAACGACAGGCAATAAAAACGTGATATCCCAATTTTGCCAAGCCTAAAGCAGTAGATAAACCAACCCCAGAATTACCGCCCGTCACAATACAAACCTGCATGATTTTATTAATTGCTAATATTTTATTAATTGCTAATATTGACAACCCTTTTGGAGCTTACTATATTATCTTTTAAGTAGCAATGTAAACCTGCGATCCTTGGTTAGTTTTGCGGACTTCAATTCTAGTTTGAAAAGCCTCTTTGAATTGGGGCATGTGGGTGACAGTGAGAATACAGGCAAAATCTGATGCGATCGCATTAATAGCGGCAATTAAATGATCACAACCATCACTATCTTGAGTTCCAAAACCTTCATCAACAATTAACATTTGTAGAGAAGTTCCTGCCCGTTGCGCCAGAATTTTGGCAAGGGCTAAACGGATGGCAAAATTAATCCGAAAAGATTCCCCCCCAGAATATGTTTCATAGGGTCTTGTCCCCTTCACATCCCCAATAATAATATCAAGGGTATCAATCATTTTGGTATTGCGTTTTGTCCCTCCGGCTTTTTGGGTCAAAATTTGCACACTGAGTTGACTAGCGGTGAGTCGGGAGAGAATCTGATTAGTATGAGCTTCTAGTTGGGGCAGCACATTTTCAATAATCATTAATTGAATTCCATTTTTCCCAAAAGCTTTTGCTAACTCTTCATGGATTTTTACCTGCTGCTGAATTTCCTTGAGTTCTGCCTGTCCTTGGGTAAACTTTTCTTGGGCTTGATCGAGATATTTAAGCTGTTGTTGCTGACCGCCTTGGAGAGCTAACTGTTGATGAAGTTCGATCGTCTGAGCTTGGAGTTGTTTATCGAGATTGTGAATAGCAGCTTGGGGATCAGGATTTGCGGTGAGTTTAGTTTTTAATTCTTGAACTTGCTGGGCTACAGATTGTTGTTGCTGCGTGTAATTATTTAGTAATGTTTGGAGTTGCTGGAGTCGATCGAGCACTTGAGGATATTCCTGCTGACAGCGTTGAAGTTCCTGATGGCGAAATAGCCAGACTTGCTGAATTTTTAGGGTTTGATTGAGGCGATTGTGAGCTTCTCGATCGTACTCTAAGGTGATAATTTGTTGATCTAGTTCGCAAATTTTTAGCTGTAAGGGATGACTTAGGGGATGATCTGATTGATCTAAATTATTACCAGAATTACCAGAATTGCCAGCCTTACCTGTCCAGTGTTGAAAAGTTGTCTCTAGTTGGAGTAATTTATCTAACAAAGGTGGCTTCTTTGCCATGGCTTTTGCCTGCTCTTTACCAGCTTCTTCTAAGCGAAAATATCGGTTTTCTACTACTCTTAATTTGTCAACCTCACCCCGTAATAGAGCATGGGTTTGTTCATCATAATTTAGCTTAGTAATATGACTATTAATCTGGACTAGCTCCTGTTGTAAATCTAGAGCATAGTTATTTGTCGCAAGAGTATTTTCTAAGTCTATAATTTCTTTGCTTACCTGTTGGAGTTGGCTATAGGATTCATCGATCGCCTCCAAGTTTGCCTCTAGCTGCCCCTGTTTTCCTAGTAACTGCTCATAGGTTTGTAACTCCTTTTGTAGCGTTTCTCCTTCCCGTTGGAGATTTTGTAATTCCCTTTGAGCCACAGTTTCCTGCTCTTGGAGATGCCAGAGTTGTTCCTGAATCTGGGTCTCTTCTTGGCGAGTTTTAGTAATTACTCGTTGATGATCATGTTCACTCAACTCACTTTCACACAGAGGACACACCGCCGCATTATCGAGGAGAGTTGCAAGTTTTACCGATAATTCCTGTTGCCTTCTGGTGCAACCTTTGGCTTCCTGTTGATAGCCCACTAAAGCATCCCGATGGCGTTGAATTTTCTCTTGAACTCGCTGTTGATAAATGCGCTTTTTATCTAAGGATTGAATTGTACTACTCAGTTCTAAAAATTGTTCTCGCAAAGTATCAGCCCCACTATATTTTTGTTGGAGTCGGGTTTGATTAGCTTGAAATTGTTGGAGTTGAGCTTGATGTTTAGCAACTTCGAGGGCAATAGATTTTTCTAATTCCTGTTGTCTTTGGAGTAAGGGAGATACCGAGAATTTAAGATTATCTAATTCCTTGAGTTGTTGCCGCAGTTGTTGGAGTTTTTCCATTTCCTCCAGCACCTTGGGTTTAGTTCTGAGGATTTCCTGAACTTCTAGTTCTTTGGTTTCTAATAAACTAAGTTCATGATTTGTCTGCCCAATTTGTAGTTTTAGATCATTAATTTGCTGCTGCCATTGCTGCTGGAGTTGCTCTCGTTGACGTTGAATTTCTTGAAATCTCAGGAATTTTTGATCAAGAATATCTTGGGTAGTTTGGAGTTGTTGAAACTCTCGATATTTGAGGGTAATTTCCTCTGCTTGATCAAGGAGAGATTGGAGATGTTTTTGTCTATCAGTAACTTGGTTGATTTCCTGTTGATGGCGATCGCACTCCTGTTGGAGGCTTTGGTATTGTTGTTGCCGAATATCTAGGTTTTGTGACCAGTTCTGGCGTTGCTGTTGCTGTTCCTTGAGGGCAAATATCTCTGTTTCAGTTTGATTTTTTGCTGCCTGTAGTTCGGCAATAATTGTTTCTATTCTTGTTAGTTCCAACGTAAAATTTTCCCGTTGCTCTAGAGTCCGAGCAAGGGTTTCGAGATTTTGTTCTATATATTTTGCTTGCCCCTGAAATTGTTTTGCTTCGGTCTTCGCCTGCTCTGCCAACTCTTCATACTGGTCTAGTTTCAACAAACTTGCTAAAATTTGTTTACGCTCGGCTGGTTTCCGCAACATAAAACTATCTGCCTGTCCTTGGCGCAGATAAGCCGAATTAATAAAAGTGTCGTAATCTAATTTTAAGTAGTTAATAATTACTTCTTGGGTTGCCTTTAAGCCCTTGCCTGTGAGGGAAATAAATCCCTGATTGGTTTCTAATTGAAATTCTAAACTACCCCCCTGTCCCCGACTCCTTCCCCGAATGATCCGATAGGTTTGTTGATTGCTCTTAAAAGTAAAATCTACCCGGACATCGATCGCCCCCGAATGGATCACTTCATCTTCCAATCCCGCCCGACTTTTCCCCCACACCGCCCAAGTAATTGCCTCCAGTAAAGAAGATTTTCCGGCTCCATTGGCTCCACAAATACAAGCAGTATGTAGGCCCCGGAAGTCAATGGCTGCATCTTGATAGCTAAAAAAGTTCTTGAGTTTGAGGTGGAGAGGAATCATAACAGTTATCAGTGGACAGTTATCAGTAGACAGTGAATAGTTACTTATACTGAGTTTGTTGAAGCATCAGTGAAGAGTTAGCGGCGAGGCGAATAGTTGATAGTAAACAGTTAGCTAATAAGTAGTTGCGACTTTAGTCGCCAATGTGCCAATGTTAGGCAAATATCGACTGAATCAAATCTGCTGTAGTAAAGATATACTTTATTTTGATTTATTTTGATTGCTTTCTATTCTATATCCAATATTGACAAGAGTACAAATGCTCTAGTGATTCTTTCTCGTTTCTTGGCAAGAATTTAGCTGCTGGAAATTGTCCTTGTTCTGGCTGTTTTTTCAAGCTGTCCCCATTGCGGTAAATTGTTTCCCCATCTTAGCTGGGTCGATCGACCATTCTTGAGCTACACTTAACTCTGGAGCTATATTTAACTTGAGATATAATCTTGAGACACAATCAAAAAGTTAACTAATTTCCTGATATCAATCGATCACGCCTGTTCAATATACAAGCTGGTTTTAAGCACTCAAAAGATTTCTAGCTACTCAATCAGCACTCAAAATTACTTTCTAGATACCTATGACTGCGATCTCCAAAAATAATACCCGGAATCAAGCCCAGTATAGAAATAATAAGACTAGTCGCACGGTGGGGCGGAATTTCCAGTCCTTGCTGGTGATGTTAATTGTGACTTTATTATTGGGGGGCGGAATTATTCCTCGGCTGACTTTTCTCCAGCTTGTCCAAGGCGATCGCAACCAACAACTTGCTGACAATAATCGGATTCGGTTAATTCCCAAAGCTCCTATCCGGGGTAATATTTTCGATCGCAATGGCAAGATTCTAGCGAGTAGTCGCCTCTCTCATGCTGTTTACCTATGGCCGATCGCCCTCAG
This sequence comes from Microcoleus sp. GA_180221_E-2-1-MAG-45_12, assembly GCA_020692245.1. Taxonomy (GTDB): domain Bacteria; phylum Cyanobacteriota; class Cyanobacteriia; order Cyanobacteriales; family JAAUUE01; genus JAAUUE01. The sequence goes on along the minus strand of JAIMKT010000021.1, from coordinate 29,832 downwards.
ACAAACCCAGTGGCCAGAAACTAGACGGCGGATTGCCCAAATTCTGAATATTCCCGAAGCAGAAATTCAAACCCGTCTCGAAAAAGAAGGCCCCACCTCTCCATCCCTGATCAGAATTGCCAGAGGGATCAGCCCTACCCAAATTACTGCCTTGGCAGAGTATGGCTCCCAAATGGAAGGGGTAGAAGTAGACATCGAAGCTGTCCGCAATTATCCCAATGGCGATTTAGCCGCCCATATCCTCGGTTATACAGGAGAAATGAGCGAGGAAGAACTTGCCAAAATGAAATCCCAAGGCTATCGGATGGGGGATATCACTGGACAAATGGGGGTCGAGTATTCCTTTGAATCTAAGCTCCGGGGCGAATGGGGCGGGCAGCAAGTAGAGGTGGATGGAGCAAACCAAGTCCTGAAGATTTTGGGGCAGAAACAAGCCGAAGCAGGAAGTAATGTCCAACTTACCATTGATATCGAAATCCAAAGGGCAGCAGAAAAGGCTCTCGGCGATCGACAGGGCGCGATCGTGGCGATCGACCCCAGAAATGGCGAAGTTTTGGCGATGGTCAGCCGTCCAACCTTTGATCCCAACATTTTCTCTAGCCGGATTACCGAAGAAACTTGGCAACAACTCCAGAGTAAGGGTAATCCCTTTGTGAACCGAGCTTTACAAGGCTTTCCCCCCGCCAGTACTTTCAAGATTGTCACCGCCGCTGCCGGGATGGAAAGTGGCAAATATCCTCCCGAAACCGTCCTCCCTACCTACGCTGCCCTAAATTTAGGTGGCTCTGAGCTAGGAGAATGGAATAAAGCAGGCTTTGGTCCTCTGGATGTGGTGGGGGCTTTGACTTGGAGTAGTAATACCTTTTTTGGGCAGGTTGCTAGAGGTATTGGAGGCCCAAGCTTAATTTCTTGGACTCGCAAGTTTGGTTTTGGTCAGAAAACAGGGATTGAATTAGCAGTGGAAGAGGCTCCCGGTTTAGTGGCAGATAATGATTGGAAGTTGCAAAACTACAATTGGGAATGGACTGATGGGGATACGGTGAATATGTCCATCGGTCAGGGTTTTACCCAAGGAACTCCCCTCCAAGTTGCGGTGATGTTTGCGGTTCCTGCCAATGGTGGCGATCGCATCAAACCCCACCTCCTCAAGGATGACCAAGATTTAAAAACTTGGCGAGAATCTCTAAACTTGAAGCCATCAACGATCGAGACTCTCCGTCAGGGTCTCCGGGGTGTAGTCACTTCTGGTACAGGACAGGCTCTAAACGATGCTCCCTTTGCCATTGCTGGTAAGAGTGGTACAGCCGAGGCTCCACCGGGAGATTCCCATGCTTGGTTTGGAGCCTACTCCCCTGCGGACAATCCAGAGATTGTTGTGGTGGCTTTTGCCGAACATTCTGGTGGTGGTGGTGGTAGTGTTGCTGGCCCCATGGTTGCCCAAGTCCTCAAGGCTCATCATGAGTTGAAACTGAAGCGATCGGGAATCCCTGTCCCCAGCCCTAGTCCTAGCCCCTAAGAATCCTACTATGCGAATACCCATCTTACCTGCCGTTCTTTTTAATCTTGTTTGGGTTCTCAAAATTATAGAGATTTCAGCCTCCACGACTAACCCAGTGCTGGCTGCAACTTCACCAACGGTACAGCAACAAACTATTCAAAGATTAATTGAAACAAAGCAATGCCTAGGTTGTGACCTGCGGAATGCGGATCTGCGAGAACTAGATCTCAGAGAGGTGAACTTGTTGCGGGCTAATCTCCGGGGGGCAAATCTAAGTAAAGCCGATCTCTCCAATGCCAACCTCTACGCTGCGGATTTGAGGGATACAAATTTTCGAGAGGCAAATTTAACCAATGCTTCCCTCCGGTTTAGTAATCTTAGCAATGCTAATTTATCTGGGGCTAACTTACGATCGACAAATCTGACCTTTGCTCGCCTAAATAATACCAATTTCCAAAACTCAAACCTAACAGGGGCGGATTTTACCAATGCTCAACTCTTTAACACCGATTTTACTGGCACTAATCTAGCCGAAGCACGGGGGGTAAGATGAGACAAAATCCTCGTTATCTAAAATATATTTCTAGGCGTTGGGTGATCTACAGCCTCATATTTTTAGCTTGTCTAGCTAGTATGTTGATAATTTCCCCAGCGTGGGGCAACGATAATCTCGATCGAGAAACCTGTACCTACAACGGAAAAAAGCTCTACGGCAAAATTTTAGTAGTAGATAGTTTTCCCGACCTCACAATCAAGGAAACCAGTTCTTTTCCTGATCTCAACGTCCAGCTAGTTAATTCCTTCCCCAATAACTGTGGGCAGTGGCAGCTTGTCGAATCATTTCCTGATCTCAAAGTTAAATACGTCTCTAGCTTCCCAGATATCACCATCAAGTTTGTGACTTCCTTTCCCGGCTTGAGGTGAAATTTATTTGTCTATTGCTCAATCTGTTACTCAAGGGTAATGATCTAGGGTAAATACCAAGGAGCGATCGCCAAAACTAGAAGATCAAATTTAAGTGTTAATCGAAAATCAATCGAAAATCAATCAAACTTAAAAATCAACTAGCCGGCGATCGCCAAACCTCTGCACTCAAAAGTAGTCTTTCCTTAACAGTAGGCAGAGATATCTTCACTCTGATCAGAGAGATAGCACAAGGCTCGGAACCTCAAACCCACCAGTTGGTCATAAATGGGATTTAACTTACACAGGGGGGGGATATGCATCAGAGTCCTGCCAAAAAGTTTAACATCTCTCTCAAAGGGGCATTGAGACGGGATCACTTTACAAATTTGATGGGCAATACGGGAATTCTTGACTTCTAGGCTATCTAGCCACTGTTTGATGGGTTGCAGGGGATCAATTTTTCGGAGCTTAGCAAGGAGTTGTTGATATGGAGTAGGGGGCTTAGAGGGGCTTTTAGATGAGCTTTGGGTTTGTGATTCTTCTAACCAAATCCAACTGGAAATGTTCACTTGCTTTGTTGTATTCTGTGATACTTTCACCATAATTATCCTCGTGATTTGTAGTTAGGAAAACTAGACAAAGTAACTAATTGCAGCCTCATTGCAAAGCAAATATAAACTACGTGTAAAGTGCTTGTAAACCGTGGGTTAATTACTTGCAAATACTTAGAAATTAATTACTTGTTGCAAATTACTTGTTGCGTTACAGGTTAGTTTCTGGTTGTTTTTGACCTAAAGTGATTTGTGTTGGTCTAACTGAGGAGGCTACGTTCTCCCAAATTACCTGTATCCGCATCTAGCTTTCTTTCCATCTAACTCAACTTAAAATCATAACTGAAATTAAATTAATACTGTGTAGCCAATAACACTAAACCTCATGGTGGATGATCATTTTAGTTTTTGCTTCTGGGCGACGATCGAGCCAACACTGATGAAGTCCCAAGTATTCAATTCTAAACTTATTACCTCCTGTGTCAGAAGAGTTTTATTTTAATAAGTTATACTTTTGATCTTGACAACGATTGCCTCCTTGACTGGTGAGCGAAGTCACTACTTAGTTGTGAAGTTTTGGGGTGAAACTTGCTAACTGCTTAGTAACCACTTGTTAACTGCTTTCTAACCTAAATAACAGCATAACCCAAATATCATATTTGTAAAAACAATACTTATAATCAAATCTATAAGTTTTACAAATTAATTATAATTTTATGAACATTGAGTTACAGACTTTTACCGTAAATAAGCGTTTTCCCCTCACCATTAGTCGAGGTACAACCAAACAGACGACCAACCTCTGGCTAAAGTTGCACCATGAGGGAATTACGGGCTGGGGAGAGGCTTCACCCTTTGGGATGGATGGGGTGAAATACACGGCAGAGAGCTTACAAGCAGAGTTGACCTCGATCGCTCCCCTGCTCCACAATTTTACTCCTTGGCAACACCAAGCCCTTCAGGAAGCCCTAGCTCAACCCTTAGATAATACTTTATCAAGTAATCCCTTAAACAATACCTTAAGCAATCCTGCTAAAGCCGCCCTTGATACCGCCCTCCACGATTGGCTAGGTAAGGCTCTGGGAGTTCCCCTCTGGCAGTTGTGGGGTTTAGACCTAGAGAAAATTGTCCCCATCTCCGCCACGATCGGTCTGAACACGCCAACGGCGGCGGTGGAAAGATTTCAAAACTGGCTACCCATTACCGGGGGGAAAATGCTTAAGGTGAAATTGGGCAGTCCCCAAGGGATCAAGGCAGATCAAGAAATGCTCCGAGCAATTCGGCAGGCGGCTCCAGAATCTACGCTCATGGTTGATGCCAACGGGGGTTGGAGCTTAACGGATGCCCTATTTATGGGGGATTGGCTGGCAAATCAAGGAGTTTTATATATTGAACAACCCCTCCCCAGGGGACAGGAAAAAGATTTACCCCAGTTATTTGCTCGATCGCCCCTGCCGATTTTTGCCGACGAAAGTTGTTGGACTAGCCAAGATATTCTGCCCCTGAGCGATCGAGTCCACGGCATCAATATCAAACTCATGAAGGCGGGAGGGCTGCGAGAAGTTTGGCAAATGATCCATACCGCCAGAAGTCTGGGCTTACAAATTATGTTTGGTTGTTATTCTGATAGCGTTCTTGCCAACACCGCCATGGCGCAACTATCTCCCCTAGCCGATTATCTTGACCTCGATAGTCATCTCAACCTAGTAGACGATCCCTTTCAAGGGGCTGAATTGAACGAAGGAAAATTGATCCCGACCTCAGCACCGGGGCTAGGGGTCACTAGAAAATAGATCAAATCTAATTAAATAACGTCAGTTCGGGATAAGTAGGAAAGGTGAAAGCCCAGTCCCGATGATTAGAACCATCCCTATTTTTGGTAAATCTTGATCAATATAAATTTATTTAAATATTTTAGTAACTTACATAGCTACTAGCTTAAGATAATACCAAGAGTAAAAGATTACAGCTTATGTGAAGTCTAATTTTCCTCCCCTCAAATCCCTCCCTTGAATGCAGAAGGGAGACAAGTAGCCTGAGGATTTTGTAAGCTGTAATGACCTTAATAGAATTTTGAAACAAACAATAAAATAGACATTTTTAGTGAGAAAAGTCATGGACAAGTCTCTTGAGTTTTTTGACGACGGTCGTGTTTATGAACTAGATGACGATCGAGCAATTCGATTAATTGAGACAGGTGGTGAAGTGAGAAAATTGCGTAGAATTCTAAATTTCACGCAAGCTAAGACTTTTAGGATTGCGCCTTCCGGGAAAGTTCCCCCAGAAGTAGAGGATGGAGAGCAACGTCGGGGCGATCGACACATTAACCCTTCTGGATTAAAGCTGATTACATTTTTTGAAGGTTGCGAACTAATATGCTATGACGATGGAGTTGGTGTATTGACGATTGGCTATGGACACACGAAAGGTGTTTTTGAAGGAATGAGTATTACTCAAACTGAAGCAGAAAGCTTTCTCAGAGAGGATTTAGAAAAATTTGAGACAGTTGTAGAAGAACTTGTTCAAGTCCCCATCAACTCCGATCAATTTTCTGCGCTAGTAGCTTTTAGTTTTAATGTTGGCCCCCAAGCTCTTGCAGAATCAACCCTGTTGCGACTTTTGAATGCAGGGGATATTCAGATGGCTGCTAACGAATTTCCTAAATGGAATAAGGCGGGAGGACAACCTTTATTAGGTTTGACCCGCAGACGGAAAGCTGAACAAGCCTTGTTTTTGAGTCAGCCTTGGGAATCTTTCTCAAATTTTCAAGAGGTGACAGTCAGGGTACTAAAACTAGTCGATCCCTTGATGACGGGCGATGATGTGCGTCAGGTGCAAAATGCTCTGAAACAAGCGGGGATTGAGATTGAAGCCGATGGCTGCTTTGGCAAAGATACCGATCGAGCCGTTCGTCAGTTTCAGCAAAAAAAAGGACTAGTAGTAGATGGAGTGGTCGGCGCTGGGACTCGAAGCAGTTTAGGGGTGTAATTATTTTCTTTTAGAAAATTTAGAAATAGAAAACTTAGAAATTTTGGAGATCATCATGAGCTATTCAATTGACGATATTTCTAATCAATCAATAATCGTGGAAACGTGTTTAGATATCAATGAACGGGATGCGATCGAAAGTAAGGGCAGTTTTCATGGATTACTAAAAGATGCCCCCTTTGGAGCTACTGCTGTAGTTAATGGATTGTCGCAGCAGTTAATTTACCAGTTGCAACTCATGCTCCCCGGTGTTTTTGTAAGTTATGACGATTTAAATGTGGATCTGGGGGATGCGGCTTTTCCCTATGTCCAAGCTCCCGGTAAACAGGCTTTGCAAAGAGCCATTCAAGCCCGGGGCATAAAGCTGCTGGTGAATTCTTCCTATCGCACCATCGCTCAGCAAATGCTGTTATTTAACGATCGGTTCAATAATTCTTATCCTGTTGCCCCTCCCGGACGGAGTAACCATCAAACGGGGTTGGCGATCGATGTTGAAGACCCTAGGGGTTGGGACTCTTTCTTGATTCCCCATGGTTGGGAGCCTTTGCCGGGAGATCCACCACACTTTGATTATGTCGGTAGCGAAACAAGGGATATTCGCCAAGATTCGATTAGGGCTTTCCAACAACTTTGGAATATTAATCATCCAGACGAAAAAATTGATGAGGATGGTATTTTTACTGAAGGTGGGGAAACAGAGGATGCGCTGAATCGATCGCCTGCCTTTGGTTTTGCTAAGGCTCCTTGGGATAATAAGCCCAGAGTCCTAAAACTCAGTCAACCCAGAATGGAAGGCTCTGATGTAGTCCGGCTTCAGGAAGCACTGAAAAAGGCGGAGATTATTGTTGCTGCCGATGGGGAATTTGGTCCGGAAACAGATAAAGCTGTTAAAGAGTTTCAAAAGCGGAAAAATTTGACCCCTGATGGGATTGTCGGGCCGAAAACCCTTGGGCAATTAGCTTAAATATTTGTCGATATTTGTCAAGAAAAATAGTTACTGATCTTTGCATCTTTAGTAGCTGTTCTAGAGATGCAATTTTTTCCTAATCAATCAAATCAATAACAACTAAATAGCTGAGGGGACTAATTCAATGGCAGATTTATATGCATTACTCATAGGTGTTGATTGCTACATGCCAAATAGCCTTCCTGATGGTAGCTACTATAAAAATTTGAGTGGGTGCGTGCGGGATATTAATCATGTAGAAGCCTTTCTCAAGGATTTTCCAAAAGTTCCAGAAAACCGGATTTTGAAATTAACCGCTTCTCCTAGCCCAGAGAATGAGAAAATCCCTCTAGAATCACCTAATAAACTGCCTACTCGTACCAACATGATTGCTGCCTTCAGGAAGTTGGGTGAAATGGCTCCAGAGAATTCCTTGGTTTACATTCACTACTCTGGACATGGAGGACGAGCAAAGACGGTATTTCCTGATATTAAAGGCACTAATGAAATTGATGAAGGGTTAGTTCCCACTGATATTGGGACTTCAGAAGGGCAGTATCTCCGTGATCTAGAGCTTGCCCAACTTTTGCAGGAGTTAGTCGCCAAAAAACTGGTGATCACTCTAGTTCTAGATTGTTGTCATGCTGGTGGGGAGACAAGGGGCGAGGCTGAAATCAGGGGCATGAATGTGGAGGATAATAAACCTCTTCAGGCTAGCTTTCAACCTGTTGCCGAACCAGAGGTTTTGGTGAAGCTCTGGCATTCCTTAACAGAAGGGGAATCTCGTGGACTCAAGGCAGGAGGAGTCCCAGAATCCAACGATTATGTACTTTTGGCAGCCTGTCGTCAGAATGAATTTGCCTTTGAATTTCCCTTCAATCGGGCAACCAAAGAAAAAAACGGAGCCTTGACCTATTGGATTCTGGATACATTGAAACAACCTTTTTCTGGTCAAACCTATAAGGATCTGTTCGATCGCCTTAATGCCAAAATTCACAGCCAATTTCCCTCTCAAACTCCCGTACTTTTGGGTGAGGGCAATCGCAAGATTTTTGGAGCTGATTATGGCGAGATAGTCTTTGCTGTTGACGTGATGAAGGTGGAATCCAATGAGAAGGGTGAGCCTCAAGCATGGCTGGCGATCGGGCAGGCAAATGGGGTGTCTAAGGGAGCTGAATTTGCTATTTATCCCCTTGGAACCACTGATTTGACCAAAAAAGAGGATCGGATTGCGATCGCGACTATCATACAGCGTGGCGGCTCTCAATCACTGTGTAGACTCCAACCGATTGCAGGCAAAACTCGGCAAGTGGAACAAGGCGATCGAGCTGTACAAATTTCCGCCTCTATCAATTTAGTAAGAACAGTATCCTTAATTCCTCCAAATGATCCGGCGTTACTCGCGATCGCCAAGGCTTTGCCGGGTAATGGCTGGGTAGAGGTATCCGCAGATGGTGCAGGAATTGACTACATAGTCAGTATTAATGATAAGGGTGAGTATGAAATTTGCGATAGTGGCGATCGACTCCTCAAAAATATTAGTCCCCCAGCGAAAATTACTGATCCTCAGGCTCCAGCCAAAGTTATCAAACGGCTTGTCCATCTTGCCAAGTATAAAGCTACTTTAGAGATTGACAATGTAGATACTGATTCGCCACTTTCTGGCAAGCTGGCAGTTGCATGGCTAGGGACATCAGATACCTATGATACGGGCGATCCGATTCCTAAAAAAGAGAAATTAACCAAATTTGTAGACCCTAATAAACCAACGGTAAAAGTTGGCGAGTATGTTTTTCTATCTATTCGCAATGATTCTATCCAGACCCTTAATATTGCTGTTTTAAATTTAGATGCGGAGTGGGCGATCGAACAGATTCTGCCATCAAATAAAAATGAGTTCTTTATCACCTTAGAAGCAGGGCGAGAGAAAATTCTGCCGTTAAAGCCCATCCTAGATGAAAAAGATGATTCTGGAGAAAATACTGTCAAAGTTTTTGGGACTTTAGATGCTGCCAACTACCGAGTTTTAGAACTACCTTCTCTAGATGAACCTTTACCATCTGGGCGGGGTGGAAGGGGTGGGGGTAATCCCTTGGCGGCACTATTGGGGGCGATCGATGATGAACAACCTATAAATCGCAGTTTAACAGTTGCCGCATCTCCTAGTACTGAATGGACAACCAAGCAGTTAATAATGACGATTGTTAAAGCATCTAATTAGGGATTATGGCAAGGATATTTAAGTAACGATATGGCTTTCATGCTCTCTAGATATACTCAGATTTTGAAAGCCATTAGTGATAAATTCGCTTTAGTTGAGGACATCGAAATGACAGAAGAGGAAAATATAAACCCATCTGATCACGCTCAAAATCGAGGATTCAGTGTCGAACTTCCAGATTCCTATGATACCTATGTCGATCGCTGGGCAATTATGATTGGAGTGTCAAAGTATAAGAATGAGAGCTTGAATTTGAAGTATGCCGATCGGGATGCAGAAGCATTTTATAATCTCATGCTTAGCCCCATAGGAGGAAACTTCAAACCTGACCATATTGTTAAGCTCATCAACCATGAAGCCACAACAGCGAATGTTACAAAGGCTCTGCGGAGTTTTCTTAAAAAACCGGGTCGAGAAGATTTAGTGATTATCTACTTTGCCTGTCATGGATCTCCTGATTTTGATAGACCCGGAAATGTTTATTTACTAACTCATGATACCGACCCCAATGATATTGCCGGAACTGCTCTACCGATGCGGGAAATTGACCTATCTCTGCGAGAAAATTTATTATCTGAACGGGTCGTTATTTTGGCTGATACTTGCCATAGTGCAGCCATTGGCGGCGGGATAGGTCGTAGAGGCACAACGAACAGTACTGCCTTGGTAAATCGCTATTTGAAAGAAGTAAGCACAACAAGGGGCGGCATTGCCTTACTTACTTCAGCCGAAGCCGCCGAGGTGTCCTTTGAAGATGCCAGATGGGGCGGAGGACATGGTGTTTTTACTCATTACCTACTAAGAGGAATGCAAGGGGAAGCAGACCTCAATCAAAATGGTTTTGTAACGATCGGGGAGCTATTTGAATACGTGCGTGCAAAGGTACAGGAAGACACTGAATATAGACAACATCCCTCTATTGGCACTAATCCCTACGATCGTGAATTACCTCTAGCCATCACCTTTCCATCTAATCAAAACACAGAAATATCTCCTAATCCCATCTCTACTCCCAGATCAGATTCAATCCGTACTCCCATAAACAATCCAATCCCTACTCCCTTATTAAATAAGAGAATTCTCTTGTCTCTAGCTTCTGCTGGAGGAATTATTATTGTCATATTATTTTCAATAAATCAGTTTTATTCTCCGGGCAATAATCAGGGAGTTGAAACAACACCTACTCCAATATCGACAGAACAAGTAAAAATGACTCGGCTGGCAACGGCACTTGAGAATGAAAAGGAAGGATTTAAAGCTTTATTAGATGGGGACTTAGTGAAAGCAAAACAGTATCTTATCTACGCTGAAGAATTATGTCAATCCTGTAACTCAGTTTATGACATCTACACTAATTTACTTACAAAAGAAAAAATTCAAGACTATACTAAAGCTACAAGTGATGAACAGAAGCAGCAAATCTTGAAACTTATTTATACAGATATTACTATAAAATATTCTTGGGGAAGTCCTGAAGATTTACTTGCTGAGATGAGGAGTAGGGTGCTAAAAGAATATGAGATTCGTATTTACTATCACTCTAATAGACCTGATTTAGAGGCGAAAGCAAGAGATATCAAAAATATGTTTAGCTCTAAATTTGTACAGAGTAATATCCCGATTATTCCTCCTAAAGATGATGAGTTTTTTACAACATATGGTTATCCAAATACAAGTATTACAACACCTGCAAATGAGATTCGTCATACAGCAATAAATATTGATGGAGCAAACTACTTGAAAGAAGTCCTTAAAACAAAATTTACCTCTGATAAATTTAACACCTTACCTATTGGCAGTCAGCAAGGAAAATATGTCTCGATTTTTCTGGGACCATGATGATAATACAATCTATCAAGACATAAACAAATATCTATCAAAAATGTAAGAAATAGTATAAATAATTTCAAAGTCTATCCTCATTAGAAGAGTTTTCAAAAGAGTATTTAGCAAGAAAAATCAGGAAAAAACAATGTCTAATAAAGCCCCTATGAAAGATATGATTGTAATTCTTCCCGGCATTTTGGGAAGCGTATTACAGAAAGATGGCAAAGACCTGTGGAACGTTTCTGGACAGTCAACTTGGCAGGTTTTGACCAACTCTAGCGACCTGATGCACAACCTCGCCCTCTCTCAAGATGACCCAGAAGCTGAAAACTTAGGAGACGGGATTCGAGCTACAGCGCTGATTCAAGATGCCCATCTGATCCCCGGATTTTGGAAAATTGATGGCTATACCCAAACAGCCCAATTGATCACTGATAATTTCGATGTTACTCCCGGCGATATCTACAACGACCCAGACTATAGATATGCCAACTTTTATCAATTCCCCTACGACTGGCGGCGGGATAACCGAGCTAATGCCCGAATTTTGAAAAAGCTGATCGACCAGCGACTGCAATACTGGCGCAAAAGAAGCGGGGCTGCGGATGCAAAAGTAATTTTGATGGCTCACAGTATGGGGGGATTAGTCTCTCGCTACTATCTAGAAGTTCTAGAAGGATGGCGGGATTGCCGAGCCTTGTTCACCTTTGGTACACCCTATCGGGGGTCGCTCAACGCAGTCAACTTTTTAGCAAATGGCTACAAAAAATGCTTTCTAGATTTAACGGCAGTGATGCGATCGCTCACCTCGATCTATCAATTGCTGCCCATTTACGAAGTAGTCAAAATTGGTGAAACCTACAAGCGGATTGCCGAGGCTGATGGATTGCCTAATATCGATAAACTCAGGGCGCAGGATGCCTTAGCATTCCATCGAGAAATCGAAGCTGCCGTAGAACAACACCTCAAGCTTGAAGAATATTGCCAATCCTTTGCCGTCGTCCCGATCGCTGGGGTGCAACAACCCACCCTACAATCTGCCCTCCTCAAAAATGGCAAACTAACGGCGAGTGAAGAACTGCCTGCTGTTTTACACGATCGACCTGACTTGGGTGGTGGTGACGGGACAGTTCCTCAAGTCTCTGCCATCCCCATCGAGCGCTCCAAAAACTTTGATAACTTCTTCATTGCCGAACAACACGGCGCGCTGCAAAACCAACCGCAAGTTCTAGAAAATCTACGAAACTGTCTGGAGTTGAGTCAATTTGACCTAGGAGGAGTCAGAGCTTCCCCCGCCGCGATCGGGCTTAGTTTGGATGATTTGTATTTACCCCAAGAACTTGTCACCATTCGGGCAAGAGTAACTGGTACTTTCTCCTTTGCCAAACTGCAAGCACAAATTACCTCTGTATCTGACGATCGCCCCGCCCTCAATCTTAACTTCGAGCAACAAGAACGGGATTGGATACTGGCGATCGACAACTTAAACCCCGGACTGTATCGCCTAACTGTGCAAACAGAAAACACCAGCGATCAATCTCCAAGTCCTGTTCACGATCTGTTTGAGGTTGCAGAAAAACTAGGCTTAAACTAGGCAATAAATCTTAAGCGTAAATTTCAAAAATTTCAAAGGATTTTAATTCAAAAAGCGGTAGTTTCCAAGCCCGGACGGATCACAATATGCCCTCGGATGCGGTTAATACTTTCTTCCTGCTCAAATTCCTTTAGGAGGCGAGTTACCGTGACTCTAGTGGTGCCGATCGCCTCTGCTAGTTCTTGGTGAGTCAGGCGGAGATCAATGAGACAGCCCAAATCTACCGTCCGTCCAAATTTTGCAGCTAACCATTGCAGGAGTTGGACTAGGCGCTGACGGACTTTGCCAGAGCGGGTGATACTCAGGAGTTCTTCCCGTTGGTAGGTAGACGCAATCAGGGAATCCGTCAATTGATGCCATCGACTACGAGGAAAGGGTAGGGCTTCCACACTGGTGAGGCACTCGACTTGGTAGGGCGAAAGCCGGGAGAGACTCTGACCCACAATATCCTTAGTTCCCCAGTAGCCGAGGGTAATCATCGCCCCATCATCATTCCAAGTAGTTGTGCGGACTACACCTCGATCGATCAACCACAGCACATCCGCAGTCAAAGGAATAACTTCCCTCCGGCTAAAAGTTCGGGGTCTCAATTCTGAATCTACAGCTATCAGCATAAACTTCACCTCGTGTCATTGATAACACTAGCCTAGTCTTAATGAGAATACTTGTCAAGAAGCTGCCTTTTACTCAAGTTTTAACCAAATCGACCACTGACATATTCTTGGGTTGCCTTTTCCTTCGGTTCATGGAAGATCATCTCAGTGCGATCGTACTCCACCAAAAAACCAAACCGAGAACCCTTCTCTGTTGCTTCCGCATTAAAGAACCCAGTCATATCCGAAACCCTCGAAGCCTGCTGCATGTTGTGGGTAACGATAATAATCGTGTAGTTTTCCTTCAGCTCATGGAGGAGTTCTTCAATCTTTAGGGTCGAAATTGGGTCCAGAGACGCACAGGGTTCATCCATCAACACCACATCTGGTTGAATCGAGATCGCTCTAGCAATACATAGCCGTTGTTGCTGCCCCCCAGAAAGAGAAAAACCACTAGATTTTAATTTGTCCTTCACTTCATCCCAGAGAAAGGCTTGGCGGAGGGATTTTTCTACCAATTCATCCATATCGCCCTTGTAGTTATTGATTCTGGCTCCGTAGGCGATGTTGTCGTAGATGGACTTGGGAAAGGGATTTGGTTTTTGGAAGACCATCCCAATCCGGCGGCGGACTTCTACTGGGTCAATTTGTCCCCCATAAATATTCTGCCCGTGGTAGAGGATTTTACCCTTCAAATGAAAAGAGTTGATCAAATCATTGAGGCGGTTAAAACATCTGAGCAGGGTACTTTTGCCACAGCCCGATGGCCCAATAAAAGCAGTAACCTTATTCTTAAGAATTTCCATATGGACACCCCGGACAGCAAGGAAATCCCCATAGTAGATATTGGCATCTTCTACGCTGAGGATTACTTCTTTGCCGTGGTGATTGAGTGCTGATGTCATGAGATTATTTCTCCATTTTTTCAAAATTAAAACTTAAAAAGTAGCATCTATTAGAACTTACATTCAGGTTTAATAGACCTTCTGACGGGTTGCTAACCGAGCCAAAATATTTGTTGTCAGCACCATAAGTACCAAGACTAAGGCTCCTGCCCAAGCTAATTCCTTGAGGGCGGGGAAGGGGACTAGGGCAAAGTTGTACACCAGTACCGACAAGGTGGGGATAGGTTCCCAAAGCCCTTTGAACCAGAAGGGAGAGTTGAGGGCGGTAAATATCAAGGGTGCAGTTTCTCCAGAAGCCCTAGCTACTGCGAGAGTTACGCCAGTGAGAATAGCAGGAAGCGCCGCCGGAACTACCACCTTAAGGACTGTTTGATAGTTGGAGGCTCCAATCCCTACAGAAGCCCAGCGGACATCTTGGGGGACAATTTTCAAAGCTTCTAGAGTCGTGCGGACGATCGTGGGCAGCATCAAAACCGCTAGTGCTGTTCCCCCGGCCACCGCCGAGAAAGTTCCTGTGGTTGCCACCAAAATCCCGTAGGCAAAGATCCCGGCAATAATAGACGGCACACCGCTCAAGACATCACTGGCAAATCTAACGGTCTGACCCAATTTATTGCCATCACTAAATTCAGAAATGTAGATAGCTACCATCACCCCAAAGGGAATAGCGATCGCTGCCCCAATCCCGACAGTGACGATCGTTCCCTGAATTGCATTGGCAATCCCCCCGCCAGCTAAACCGGGAGCAGGAGGTGACTTGGTGAACAAATCAAGATTTAAGCGCCCAAAGCCTTGGCTGATCACATAAAAAAGAACGGTAAATAGAGGTGTGAGGGTGATGATCAAAAACAGCCCGGCAAGGGCAGTCATGGCTGTGCCGAATAGATATCTGGGGTTACTTTTAGATTTATTGAGAGTATTTGTATCCATTACTTCTGGGTATTGGCTTTCGGTATATTGATTTTTTCTAGATGATGATTTTTAGATAGTTAACGATATTTTGCGCCGACACGGGAAACAATCATCTCGGCAATGATATTGACAATCAAGGTTAGGACAAATAAGACAAACCCGGCATACATCAGAGCAGCCACCTGCAAACCTGATGCTTCTGCAAATTGGTTAGCCAAAAGGGAAGCGATCGTATTTGCCGGAGCCAGTAGGGAAACACTCAGACGGTTGGCATTACCAATAATCATGGTTGCTGCCATGGTTTCTCCCATCGCTCGTCCCATGCCCAACATCACCCCACCAACTACGCCAGAAAAAGCTGCGGGTAGCAAAACTCGGAAAATAGTTTCCCAGCGAGTTGCCCCCAAACCAAGGGAAGCCTGCCGGAGGTCTGCTGGAAGGGAAGCAAAAGAGTCACGAGCCACTGCCGTAATAATGGGCAGGATCATAATAGACAGGACAATTCCGGCGGGGAGCATGGAAGGACCACTGGGGGGCGTGCTAAACAGGGGAAACCAGCCGAAACTTCTGTGCAGGAAACCACCCAACTGATTCGTGATGGGAATAATCACAAAAATTCCCCACAATCCATAGACCACACTAGGGATCGCTGCGATCAACTCCACCAAAAAAGTTAGTGGTGTGCGAACAGCTAAGGGCAGGAAATCTTCACTCAAAAAGATCGCCGTCCCCACTCCCAGAGGTACTGCAATTAACAAAGCAATCAGGGAACTGACCATAGTTCCGTAGATCATGGGGAACACCCCGTAGGTGTCATTAACTGGGTTCCAACCACTACCAAACAAGAACCCCAAACCACTAGCTTGGATTGCTGGAATTGCTCGAAAACCCACTGTGAGGGCGATCGACCCCAGCACCAAAATTAATCCTACCGAGAGGGCAAAAGTTAGCCCCCGAAAGAATTTATCAAAGATTCTTTCAAAATCCGATCGAGAAGGCAGAATTACATTATTTTGCTCTTGAATATCTAAAACCATACACATCCTAAATAACAGCTAGGGGCTGTCGATAACCCCTAACTAGATTAGTAAAAAACGGTGACTACTTGAGAGTAATTGTGTAATCGGCAGAAATTTTATCTGCTGCGGCAACTACTTTTTCCCGGACGCTCTTCGGC
This sequence comes from Microcoleus sp. GA_180221_E-2-1-MAG-45_12, assembly GCA_020692245.1. GTDB lineage: Bacteria > Cyanobacteriota > Cyanobacteriia > Cyanobacteriales > JAAUUE01 > JAAUUE01. The sequence continues at coordinate 13,714 of JAIMKT010000021.1, read as the reverse complement.
AAAGGAATATAGCCGAGTTCACTGGCAACTTCCTGACCTTCATTTAGCCCGTATTCAACCAATACTTCTAAAGCCTTTGCCTTGGTGGGGTCTGCGACCTTTGTTGGCATGAGTAGCCAAGTGTAGGAAGCGATCGGGTAAACACCGGGACCTTCTGGGTCGGAGATAAAGGCGATCAAGTTTTCAGGTAGGTTTACAGAAGCAAGAGTTTTGCCAACACTTTCATCATTAGCTTCAACAAATTCCCCAGCTTTGTTTTCTAGTTGTGCAAAGTTCAATTTATTAGTCTTAGCATAGCCATACTCAATGTAGCCGATCGCACCGGGGGTTTGTTGAATCTGGGCAGTTACGCCTTCATTGCCCTTGGCTCCAACAAAAGCACCAGCAGGCCATTGCACGGTGTTACCTTCACCGATTGTTGATTTCCATTCTGGGCTAATCGCTGCTAGATGCTTAGTGAATACACCAGTGGTACCGCTCCCATCAGAACGATGCACAAAAGTAATCGCCAAATCTGGGAGAGTCACACCGGGGTTGGCAGCAACAATTTTGGGGTCATTCCACTTGGTGATTTCTCCACTAGCGATGCCAACATAAACTTCTCTAGTTAGTTTTAGACCAGTTTGGACTCCTTCCACGTTATAGGCAAAAACGATGCTACCAGCAGTCATCGGCAGTAAAGTTACACCTTTATCAGCAGGAACTTTAGCGATCGCGTCATCCTTCATCGCTGTATCACTAGCTCCAAAATCTACAGTTCCCTTCGTAAACTGTTCAATCCCAGCCCCACTACCCACAGATTGGTAGTTAACTTGGAGTTGGGGAATTTTGCCACTCAAATCTTGGAACCAACGTTGGTACAAAGGAGCAGGAAAACTCGCCCCTGCCCCAGTCACAGCAACGCTTTCAGTAAATGGAGAGTCGCCAGTAGCAGAAGCGGCGGGAGAAGCACCAGCATCGGTGGGGGAAGAAGTAGCTGTAGGGGTGCCACCACCACAGGCGGCTAGGCTAGCAGCGAGAGCCACAAGGGAAACGGAAGCTCCGATACGTTTTGCTTGGACAAAATTGATGTGTAATACCATAAACTTTATGAGTTGTTATTTCTCTTGCATGTGTTTGTTAGTGATACTACACACCCAAAGTAAAGAGAAGTTTAACAAACCCCTAAAAAGTCGCAAAATATCCTCAAAAAGCTGTAAATTCCTGTAAAATCCATCGGAGGTCATAGAAATTGCTCAAGAAAATGCCCAAACCTGTTTCCCCACCCATCCAGATTCTCTGGGCTTTAGTTGGCTTACTGTTGACGATCGGGGGCAACTTCCTCGAAGCCTTTGCCATGAATCCACCTTGGGCTTGGACTGGTCAGGGGCTGAAAGCTGTATCTCTAGGCGTTACCTACCAAATTGGAGCAGTGCTAATTACTGGATGTTTGGGGGGTGCAAAAGCAGGAGTTTTGTCCCAAATTGCCTACATTGTCGTGGGTTTAACTTGGCTACCAGTATTCAACCAAGGCGGCGGCTGGGATTACGTAAAAAACCCCGGATTTGGCTATATTTTGGGATTTGTACCGGGGGCTTGGGTTTGTGGCTGGCTAGCGTTTCGAGTAGTTCCCCGCCTCGAATCCCTTGCTTTTAGCTCCCTCTGTGGCTTATTAACCGTGCATTTCTACGGTATCGCCTACCTGTTGATTTTTCACTATACCAAAACTGTCCAAATTATTGACTCTAAAGCAATTTCTCTGAGTGAGGCTCTGCTACGCTACTCCCTCTATCCACTCCCGGGACAGTTGGCGATCGTTTGCGCCGTGGCAGTACTCTCATTTTTTCTGCGGAGGCTGATGTTTTATTAGTTTTTGAAAGTAATTTTTTAGGGCTTTTGGAAAACTTGATTAACTGTTAACTGCCAGTTAGGAATAATTGCTGAAGAGATAATTTCCTCTCCAGTAGCGATCGTATCTTCATACTTTCCTTCGATCCATCTACACACAGTAATTTGTTGCAGTTCTGGGTCTACAATCCAATACTCAGCAATTTCCCTAGCGGCATATTCTGTATGTTTATAGCGATAATCTCGATTCCGATTCTGCTCACCGGGAGAAACTACTTCCACTACAAGGGCTGGGGGCGGCATGGCATGGGTAAGGGTCGATCGAGTGGCTCCGGCTAAGGCTGCCAAAGATGCTGGAGAATGCACCAAAAGATCAGGGATTCTCACCTTTGCCTGTCTCCCCGAAACCTCAACCTCTGTTCCCCAAACTACCAATTCTGCCGCTACGTATTTAATAAATTCCAATAGCAATCGTCTAGCGATATTAATATTCTCAGGACTTTCTGTAGGCATTTCTACTAATATTCCATCTTCTAATTCATAGCGAGTATCTGTGCCATCATCGTAGGCTAGATATGTTTCAAGAGTAAAAATCTGGGGGGAAATTGGAGTTGTAACCATGGAACCTCCGTGATTGTTTCCTTAATTTTATCTTGAGCTGGGGATGTTCTATTTTCTGTTGTGAATTTAGATCATCCCCACAGCCCTAAACTAGCTTGGTTGTTTTTCTGGCAGCAAACATTTATCAGAATCACAGCCTGCCGGGCCCACTTCTCCCATGTCATTAACTGGAGCACCGAGGTCGTGGGTCATGAGCGCAGCATAAAAATCCTCCGTTCGCCGTCGATCGACCACTCCCTGCATCAACTCATCGTAGGTTTCCTTATCAATGGGTTCAAAGGGCAGGCGAGGGAAAGTCTGGTGGTCGTCAAATCTTGCCAACAAAGCGGCAGAAATATAACCTTCATCATCCCGAATGGCTTCGTAAATACGCTTACCCAAAGCTTCAATCTCAGGTTCCCGGAGTTCGATCGTGGCACTGGTGTTATGGCGAGTATAGAATTTTTGCACCTGCATATAGAAATCCATCTGGGCAAGGGCGGAAAATTTGCTGATCTCGATCGAGTCGGCTCCCGGTAAATCTGCCCAAGATACTGCCACGGGAATTTCCACCAGCCATTCTGTACAACGGGGATCAAAGGGATCATTGAGCAGATTCCCCTTTTCATCTTTGTCAGTTTGGGAAGGAATCACGGTATACCCATAGTCCATACAAGCTAGAGCCACCGCATCATTTTTCCTAAAGGTAATCCGGCGGATAAAGCGCTGGGCTTTGGGGGGATGCCAACCGGGAGAAGAACCAGTAAGTAATGATTTGGTTCCGGCTGGCTGCACAGTAGTACATCTATTTGGACGTTTCAAGCCATGGCGATCGCAATATTCCCAGACCTGTTGATGAACAATTTCTCGCCACCGACTTAGATATTCCTGCTCTTGTTGCTTAAACTCCAAACCCTTGATGGTATCCGGTCTGCCCGCTTCCCACCACTGCAACCACTCGGCTCCAAAGGCATGGACAAAGAAGTCAAACAACCCTGTGAAGGATACGCCCACGATCGGGTCTAGTTGCCGACTAGTTTGATAGCGGGGTTCTTGGAATTGATGATGCAACAGCACCGCCACAGACAAAGCTCCAGCCCGGAAAGCCTCTTCCTGTTCCTTAAAGTTTTTGGGATCAATTTGGTTAAGGTGAATCTCTGATAAATTACAGTGAAAAGTTGAACCAATTATTTCCCCACAGGGGTTCAAACCCAAACGAGCTAACCGATGATCTAGTTCTTCCTTAGGGATATTTGGATGATTTTCTTGGAACCAATTCTCTGCTTTTCCTTGAGCATAGGCAGCTACGAATTCACGTTTTAGTTCAGGAGTTTTAACTAGGTCAATATTGGCACGGGCAATCGCTTCCCCTGCCCATTGAATTGCTCCTTCCCCAGAATAAAACTGCTTCCGCACTGCATTAATGCACTCTTCTTCCGTAGGTTTACTATGAAAAACACGGGTATGGTTCGCCATTCTCAGAGCATCTTTTTCTGGATCAATTCTCCAGTTCCCCTGCTCATCCTGACTCCACAAATTATCCTTAGCCGTAGCTCCTAACTCATCCTCTGAACTGAATTGCCGCATTCCGGCGCTATTTGAAACGAGGATACCTTCACAAACAAATTCATGAATAGACGCAACCTCAATGTCATAGGTATGAGCAATTCTTACATCCATTTCTACTGATTCCACTTTGATAGGAATTAAATCCGTAGATTCAGAAATGTGTTTTTTTACAGTAGGAGCAATCATTTGTTTTTGCGCACCACTCCAATGATATTTGTAGGTATTTACAAGCGGTCTGACCATTGCTTTAGGAAATCCATGATCCTTAAATGACTTAGGACGATTCCTTTGACTGTCAGCAAAGCGCAACGAATAATTAGCGAATAATTCAGATGATTTCTCAAAAGCTGATTCACCGACTGTGACTAGTTCACCTTCCCATTTACCTGTGCGCTTACGGGTAGAATGGCATAAACGAGTAGTAATTCCTAAGGAAGCGTAGATAGATTGAACCTGCCGTAAAAAGTCTGGATGAACTGAGGCAACTAGCACACCTTGACTAAAACAACCATCAGCATCAGCTAATCCAGCTAAATATGCTTCACGGATATTAGTGGTTGCCAATAGGATGCAGTCGGGGATATTAATCGAAGTGAAGGCTTTTTTAAATTGTGATAGATACTGATTTAAAGCACTAGAGTTGAATTGCAGTTCAAAAGCCTTAGTTTGGCATTGCTCCGGTGTTCTCAATGTATAGGTTTCTAAACCAAACAAAGCACCAACATTGATGAGTTTATCGGTAATTTGTTGCTGGTCTTCAGATATCCGAAATCTTACTCGCCAACCATCACTGGCAACTGAGCCATCGCCATGTAAATAGCCGATAAAGTAAGCGATATCAGATGTTAGTGCAGGAATAGTGATTCGTTTAGATTGAGGAGCCAAATCGCCTTTAAATTCTGGCAACTCAGTTGCACTACCGGGAATTGCTTGGGGTACAAATATCAATCGATCATCTTCTTGAAGGTCTTTCGCCTTGACCATTCGATATTTGCCATAGACATCTTCTAGGACAGCAACTTTATGATCGGGAGTACATTCAAAATAACTATCTTGAGTTTTAATCCGACAAAGAGATTGCATACCCTGATCAAAGAAATTTGTAACAGGATAAAATCCTTTACTCGTTAAGACACGATCGCCAACCCTAATTTTCTCAATAGGAACTAAACCCTGTTGCGTATGTACCAATGCTCCAGCAGGTAAGCAGCGTCGAATATTGCCAGCAACGATCGTGACTGCGCCTTGATCAATTAATAAACAGCATTCCACAGAGTTTAATTGTCTGCCTAGAGCTTTATTAAGAATGTTGGCACAGTTGTTATAAAGTTCTGGTAACTTCACCGGGTTAGCCACACCCCCAAAGCCTTGAAGAGATTCCCCGGCGGGGCGGACATCATTAATATCTACCCGGACTTGGACTGGATCTGTAAATCTTGGATCTGTAGAAAGTTCCAAAAGAGCTTGATAGGATTTGACCCAACCTTGGCGACTGTCGCCGACGTGAATTGTTACTTGATTTCCCTGAAAAATAACCTCAGTTTCTTCCCTTCTTTCGGGTTTGGGAGTTGTGCCGATCGCCCCCACGATTTCTACTTGGAGTTGATTGCGGATCGGCGGGAGTTGATTAATATACTTCGGTTCCAACACAGCTCCAGTACCAGAACCCATCATCGCTAGATCCATCAGCAAGCCGAACGATCGCCAGTCATCAATATTCGTTGAAGTACAGTTATAGGCTCCAGAGAAGTTTTGGGGCTGCTCTACCCAGTGCGTGCCACCGACCCAGAGCCAACGCCCAGAGGTGAGAGTTTTTAGCCCGGCTTGCATTTTTTTGATGAGATCAATTTCTGCTAGGGAGAGTTTTCCTAGGTTAATTAACCCCTTGAGGGTACGATCGCCCACCTGTTCCCAACTTTCTCTTTTTCCCTGAGCATCCCGGCGGCTGTAGGTACGAAAAAATACTGGATTTGCGGCGGGGGCTGTAGCGGGGAAGGTGGAATTTGCTTCCTGTTTAGCTTCCTGTTTATTTGTGTACGGACTATTTATTTGCGAGACCATAATCTATCGGTATCTGTAGGTATTGATATTTTCTGAATTCACTCATTTTAGTGGCAAAGTCTGATTAGTGGGAAATATAGAATTTTCCTTAAAAAAACACCAGCAGTAGTGTATTTACTTTATTTTCTATTATTTTCTAAAACTCACCCAAATAACCAAGAAGCGATCGCTCCCCATCGCGCCCCTCAGAATACCCCTACCTCTTTTACCTTTTTCTTTTACCTCTTTTACCTTCTTTACCTCCCTTTACCTCCTTCTTCTACACTTCCACCCACTGCCGCAACAAATTAGCCTGAGTTTTAGATACTAAATCTAGAATGGTGCTTTGTCCTGAAGCTTCAAATAAAGATTGGCGGACGGTATCTAGGTCAAATAAAATTTCTCGCTGGTTTGGATCTCGCACTAAGCTCTGAATCCAAGTGACGGCAGCTAGACGTATCCCGGCGGTGACAGTTTCCACCCGGTGGAGAGTTGAAGAAGGGTAGATAACTGCGGCTCCGGCGGGTAATTTGAAGGCAGTTTCTCCTTGGGTGCTTTCGATGACTAATTCTCCGCCTGTATAGGTATCAGGATCGCTCAGAAACAAAGTCATGGAGATATCCGATCGCATTAATGGCTCCTGCATCACCGCATTATCTGTATGAGTTCCGTAGCTCATGCCCACCTCATAGCGACTAATGGTTACGGGTCTAACCAGCTTAGGACGGGTGGCAATTTGAAATAAATTATGGCGTTGCAGGGCTGTATTAATTAGCTCCCGGACGATCGCTAGAGCCGGAGATTCCCTCGGTAGCTGAGTATTATGCTTCACCAAACGAGCTTGCCAACCCGCTGTCAGTTTGCCATCCACAAATTTAGCCATTTCTAGCTTCGTGGTAATGGTTTGTAGTTCCGTGGGGGTCAGAATTTCTCCAATGCACAAAATCATCGCGATCGTCCTCAATGCAAATATTTATCTAGGTAACTGCGCCCACTCATTTGCTGAAACCTTTGCCAAAATCTCAAAACCACCCCTGCCATCAGGTTTAAGAATAAATGCTACACCTTGAGGCTCTGGGTAAATTCCGGTAGCGGCATCAAATACATCATCATGCCCCACCAAGATAGTATTTGCCCCACTAGCGGGGACAGCAGTCAGGTAAGGCATAATTGCCGATCGCATCTGGGCTGTTTGAGCCTCTGTATATTCCTCCGCTGGGGCAAAATTCAGGGCTGCCTCGCGCCGATAGCGACCAAAAGCTAAATCTGCTGTTTGCCAAGCCCGGCAATACTGACTAGCAACCACATCCCCGATGGGAATCCTTAGTTCTTGGAAAGCTCGCCCGATCGACCTTGCTTGTTGCCAGCCTTCCTCACTCAAAGTTCTTTGGGTACTACAAAACATGGGATTGGCAAATACTTGATCCGCATAATCTGCCTCGGTTTGCCCGTGCCGGAAGAAAATGACGTAACCACCTTGGCGGAGACTATTCACAAGGGTTGCCCCAGTGAGTTTATTCACAAATTCAGGAGCTTCTCCCTCGCCTCCTTCTCCACCACCATAACTACTAGGGGGAGTCCCACCTTCTCCCGCTTCTCCAGCTTGGGCAATATTCATAGTTGGGGTAAGAGAGCGATTACTTTCTTCTGTAGTTTCTCTTGCCAGAGTTGACTGGTTTAGTTGTTCAGTATCTAAGGCTGTTGCTGGCATCCCGATCGCTGTTGCCGTCGCCAGAAGATAAGCTCCCACACCTACCCAGATTTTTACTTTTCCTAAACTCATACTTTTACTCCAAAATATTCTTAATAGTTAGCTTGCATTTCCCAAATTAATTGCAGCCCAAAATGCCTTTCTAGAAGCTCATAGAAAGATATTGTTTATTTGATGACTACAAATAGTCTTGTTCACTAATGAGAAATAATAGCATTAAAATTTGAAGTAAATACATAAATTATTTTGGAACCTAAAAAGGTAGAGCGAGGTATACATCCCCAAAATTGACTCTCTACGGAAATTAGCAAGAAATTAGTTTGTTTGCCTCTGTCCCAGTTGTGTTATATTAAGAATGATCCGGATTTATGCGATCGCAACGCCCGAACCTTGTCAGGCTTGACCGCGCAGCAATAAGGGATGCTTGAGATAGGCGTAAACTCCGGGTCACCTCTAGAAATATAAAGTTAAAAGTATAAAGCTAAAAGCACAAGGCTAAAAATATCAAGCTAAACTAGGTTAATCAACCCAACGCAACATTGTCAGCCTAGAAAATCTTTCGACCAAGGAAAGCCCCAAAATAATCCTTAAAGAATTTTCAATAAACTTCTAACAACCCTCACGACCTTTTAACTCCAATAATCTTTAATAACTCTGAGAACTATTACTATGCCAAACTTTGGGAGTATCGTCCAGAAAGCCTTTTATCTAGGAATTGGTCTTGCCTCCGTAGCCAGTGAGAAAGCTGGGACGAGCATAGGTGAACTCCGCCTCCAAGCTCAGAAGCTCGCAGAAGAACTAGTAGAGCGGGGAGAAATGACTGCTGAGGAAGCTAGAAAACTCGTAGATGAACTAGTCCAACAAGCCCAAAAACCAGAAGTGCAGAATCCTGCCCCCCCTACACCGCCCAACGAACCACGGCGGATTGAGATTCTTAATGATGATGAGCCGGAAACTAGCTCAGAGGCTAAGGATATTGATAGCATGGAGCAGAAAGTCAAAGCCATGCAAGAAGAACTCCGCCGTTTGCAACGTAACTAGAAAAGTGTAATTAGGAAATCAAAGGAACTTAATGGAAGATTGGTCAGATTGGTCAAAAAATTTAACAGAAGTTTTGGATACAGTGAACTCGATCGTGGATGAGTTTTTCACTGGGGTAAATGAGGTGGTAGATATCATGACAGAGGAAATCCAACAGGTAATTACTGGGGATATTGACCAGTGCCTCCAAGAAATTTTTGAACCGATCGCCGACCTTTATCTCGAACTAGAGCAACTAGCGATCGGTAATGAACTTGGGTTTACTTACACCGTAGAGCCTAATGCTCAAAATAATCCTGCTTGTATTGGTTGCCGTCACTATCATGGACAGTCCTATAGTGGTAACTTATTGATCTGTGGAATGCATCCCTACGGCTGGGAAACGCAGCATTGTCCTGATTGGGAAAGTTCAGAAGTTCCTTAAAGTTTTTTGAAAGGTTTCTTGATTTTCGTAATTTGCCCTATTTCCGTTATATTTAAGTAGGCAAAAATAGTTAGTTAAATAACTCGCAGAAAATTCGGAAACAGGATTATGGCTCCATCGACCTTGGGGGATACAGATAAACAACCGGAGAAGCAGCCGGAAATTTTTGACCTCTTGGGCAAGAGAAAGCGATCGCCTTTTATCTTAATCACAACTCTCCTCCTTGTGGGTGTGGGGATTTCAGCAACTTGGTATCTATGGGTAAATCGAGTCGAGAATCTGCGGTTGAGTGGGCGCATCGAAGGCTACGAAACTGATGTCGGTACTAAGGTTGCAGGTAAGATTATTTCTGTTGCAGTGCGGGAAGGAGAACAAGTCAGCCAAGGGCAACTCCTCGTCCGGCTCGATGATGCAGAAACTAATGCCCAACTCCAAGGGGCGATCGCCCGGCTGAATGCTGCCCAGCAAGAGGAACTCCAAGCTAGATTAGAAATTGACCTCATTGAGAATCAAATTCGGGAAGCAGAATTAGGAGTCACTCAATCTCAAGGAGATTCTTCGGGGCGGATTTTGCAAGCCGAGTCCAATCTTGCCGCCAGTGAAGCCCAACTCAGCGAAGCCCAAGCCCAAGAACAACAGGCTGAATCAGCTTTGACCCTAGCCCAAAAAGACCTCGATCGAGCCTCCCAACTCCTCGCCCAAGGCGTAATTAGCCAACAACAGTACGACCAAGCGGTTAATGTCCTCGAAACTGCCCAAGCCAACCTCGAATCTCGTCAAGCCTCTGTCCTTGCCTTCCAACGCCTCGTCACTGCTGCCCAAGGACAACTTACCCAAACCAGAACAACGGGACTCAATCCCAATATTGGCAATCTGCAAGTTCAAGGACTGCGTACCCAACTTGCACAATCTCGCCTCAAAATAGCAGCAGCAGGGGCAGCAGTGGCAAGTGCTAGAGCTGCTCAACAGGAAATCCAAGCAAAGGTAGAGAATCAAAATATTGTCAGTCCCATGGATGGGGTAGTGATTTCTCGCAATGTGGAACCGGGCGCCGTTGTCACTATGGGTAGAACTTTACTCACGTTAATCAATCCCCAGCAGTTATATCTACGGGGCTATATTCCAGAGGGGGAGATCGTGGGGGTACGAGTGGGGCAGGATGTGCGGATATTTTTGGATTCTCGTCCTGATCAACCCCTCTTGGGTCGGGTGACAGCGATCGATCCCCAAGCCTCCTTTACTCCCGAAAATATTTATTTCAAAGAAGACCGAGTTCGTCAAGTATTTGGCATTAGAGTTAGTCTAGACAATCTAGAGGGCTATGCCAAGCCGGGAATGCCCGCCGAGGCAGAAATTGTCCCCGTTCCCGGCAGTTGATAGGGAACTAAAGCCATGGATCAAGTAATTCAGGTAAATAATCTCTATCACCGTTACGGTAAGTTGGTTGCAGTTCAGGGTGTAGATTTTACCGTGGGCTTGGGGGAAATATTTGGTTTAATTGGGCCTGATGGTGCTGGGAAAACTAGCACTTTTCATATTTTGGCTGGGGTAATGGCGGCTACTTCTGGGGAAGTCCGAGTATTAGGTAAACTCCCTAGGGAGGCGAGGTTATCGATCGGCTATGTGACGCAACAAATGTCTCTATATCTAGACTTGAGTGTGGAGGAAAATCTTCGCTATAGTGCCGGGTTGCGCCGAGTTCCCCGGTTAGAGTTTTTGCAACGTCGATCGCACTATCTCCGGTTGATGGGTTTAGAGGATTTTCACGATCGTCTCGCCGGGCAGCTGTCTGGAGGCATGAAACAAAAATTAGCCCTCTGTTGTGCCTTGATTTCGGAGCCGAAAGTTCTTTTGTTAGATGAACCAACTACCGGGGTAGACCCCATCTCCCGCCGGGAATTTTGGGATATTCTGGCTACTGTGGCGAGTCAGGGGGTGACGATCGTGGTGGCAACTCCCTACCTAGATGAGGCAGAACGCTGTCACCGCATTGCCCTCATGTCCACGGGGACAATCCAAGAAATCGGCACTCTCAGCCAACTCCGGCAGCATCTGGGGCTACATCGTCTCGAAGTCCGCTTAAAAAATTCTGCCCAGGGAATTGGGACAATAATTGCTGCCGAACAAGCCCTCATCGCTACACTCCGACTCCGCCCAGGGTTTACTCTTCAAGAAGACTCAGTATCGACCAAGAAGCAAGTCCAGAGTGTGATTATGGATGTCCAGACCTTTGGCGATCGCCTTGATGTCTTAGTTAAAGATGAATCCTTGGGACGGGAGCAAGTTAACCATATTTTAAGTAGCAAAAAGATTGTCATCGCCGAGATGCAGTCAACGGAGGCAACCCTAGAAAATGTCTTTGTTAATCACCTGCGAGCTACCGGAAAAGAACCAGAATTTATTCCTTTTCCCCGTGATTCTTCCCCAAACTTAAATCGCACCGTTAAACCTGAGCCGGAAGTAAATAAACTAATCGGGAGCAATGCTCAGTTAGATCCGAGAGTGGCGATCGAAGCCCAGAGTTTACGTAAGGTTTTTGGGGATTTTGTGGCGGTGAAACAGGTAGATTTAACAATTCACTACGGCGAAGTTTACGGGCTACTGGGAGCCAACGGGGCGGGAAAAACGACGATGATTAAGATGCTCTGTGGTTTACTAGAACCTAGTAGAGGTAGAATGTCCTTAGCTGGGCAGCGCCACAATCTCCGCAGCAGTGCCGTCCGCCAAAAACTCGGCTACATGAGCCAACGCTTCACCCTCTACGATGATTTAACAATTCAACAAAACCTCGAATTTTACTGCGGGGTCTACCAAGTTCCTCGATCGCAACGCCCCCAGAAAATTAATTGGGTACTGACAATTTGTGGCTTACTAGGACAGGAAAATATGCTGACGGGGCAGTTACCGGGGGGCTGGAAGCAACGAGTTGCCTTTGGAGCCTCGGTGATGCACGAGCCAGAAATTCTCTTTCTTGATGAGCCAACTTCTGGAGTTGATCCCCTAGCCCGGAGGCAGTTTTGGCGCTTAATTAATGATTTTGCCCAGCAGGGAACTGCTATTTTAGTGACAACCCATTACCTAAAAGAGGCAGAGCAGTGTCATCGTTTGGGGTTTATGGTGGCGGGGGAAGTGGTGGCTCAGGGTTCACCCACGGAGATTAAAGCCGCCCAGCCGGGGCAGTTGATGGAATTAGTGACTAACCAGTCCCAAGCCGTCTCAAATTTATTGAAACAACACCTAGACCCGTGGCGGATCTCAATTTTTGGCGATCGCCTCCACCTTGTCCTCGACACACCTGATCGAGATATTGCCCAAATTCAAGCCCTCCTGAAAACTGCCAAAATCCCCATCAATTCCTTCCGTCCTATCCCTTTTTCCCTAGAAGATGCTTTCATTAGCATTGTCCAGAGAACACAATCATAGGTAATGTGCCAGTTTGTCCTAGTGTTTACACGCAGATTCTAGCGGGTATCCGCACTTAACCAACTTCACAGGATTTGGCATATTAGAAATATGAACAAAGCCCCAAGCTCACCCAGTTCACTCCCCATTCACCTCTAAATTCACCCCCTAAAAAACTATGTCTTTCTCCATCCAATCTGTCTACAACTGGTATCGCAACATCATCCGTAACCCCAAATATCGCTGGTGGGTAATTCTCGGCACGATCGTCTATGTCCTCAGCCCCTTTGATATTGCTCCAGATTTTATCCCCGTAGTGGGACAGATCGATGATGTCCTTTTGATGACTCTTCTTGTATCTGAAGTTTCTCAAGTAGTAGTAGAGTCGGTCAAACGCCGTCAAGGAAAAGTTGCCAATGATGGGGTTAATTCTCCAGTAACTAACTCTGATGAAACAGTAGAAGTTAACGCTGTCTCGATCGATTAGATCAATCTAGATAACTTAAAAAAATAATTACTTTGGGCGATCGAGCATTGGAACCAGTGAGCGATCGTCCTTTTAAGTGGGTTAATACTTAATCCCTAAATTGCCACCCAGACAAGTAGTCATTAGAGATAAAGCCACTTTCCACAGAGGGGTAGAATAGCAAAATATACTAAAATTCAAAAGTAATATTTGGTTTGTTGATTGCTACAAAAAAATGAAAATCAAATCTTCTCTGGTGGTCTTCTCCGTTGCTACAATTCTCGTCTCTGCTGCCAGCGTTAGGGCGCAAGTAACTACTCCCAGCATCCAGAGTTTTGAACAATGGTGTGAGCAAAAAGATACACTTCCCGCAGAAACAAAAAAGACGGTGGAAGTATTGCTACAAGAAGCAGGTACAGAAGATTGTAAAGCAGCCGACTTACTGCTTAATAATCTTGAAGAACTCACTCTTGTTTACAGTCAAATCAGTGATGTGAAGCCTCTAGCTAGTTTGACTAATTTGACTAAGCTACACCTTGATGGTAATCCAATCAGTGATGTGAAGCCTCTAGCTAGTTTGATTAATTTGACTAGTCTATCTCTCAGTTTCAATCAAGTCAGTGATATAAAGCCC
>JAIMKT010000020.1:39727-55527 GCA_020692245.1 Microcoleus sp. GA_180221_E-2-1-MAG-45_12 | reverse complement strand
ATTTCCTAACATTAACTGTATTCTACTTACTAGAAAAGTGCTGTATGTCAAAGTCAAATTTCCCAGCACTTGCCTCTTCGGGATCAAACCCATTCAAACTTAGACCCTTTCTTATTACTGATTCCAGTATTGAATTTATAAACCTACTTACTCTTTCACTTGCTTCAGGTGTTCTCCAGTAAAGGGATGAAATAAATCTGTGTAAAACTAATATATCTTCGTTGATTATATTGAAATTTCCACTAACAATCTTATTTATTACTACTGAAGCTGGCGTTTCGATTTCATTACTTATAAATTTCTCGGTTAGATTATCTTTATCATAAAAATAATTTTGTGAAAACGTTCCACTACCCCTAGTTGGTTGATTGTATCTCACCTCAGACTTTTTAATGTCAAATACATTTATTTTTGGTTTATTATCTTTCTTTTTATCACAACGAAAATGTTTAAGAAGACAGTTTGGTACATAATGCTGATCCTTAGTTATCTGATTGTCCATTAATAACTCCTATATATTGCATATATTAATGATATTAAATTCTAGGAATTAGTCAATGAGGGAATATTTAATGTATCAATTTCCTCCTCCATAAGAGCATCAACTCTCTCCCAGTTCGTCTTTGAGATATCATCCATAAATTTCTTATTCATTTTGCAGGAAACGGCTTAGTGAATACGATCGATATATCATTATTCTCCAATGAATTTATGAAGATGCCGGCGGAAGTAAATCTATATTTTCTAAAGCAAAGCTGAGGAAATCTTCTGCCCGTGCTATCAGTTGTGTAGCATCGGCTTCTGTTATGTCTGGATCGATATTATAGTCAGCTCTCAGACGCGTTCTTTCCGCATCAATTAGATAACGGTGTAACTCCACAGGAACTCGATTAGTCCGAGCAAACCTTTCCCCAAAAGCAGCGATGACAGCCGAGTGTCGGGAATAAGAAAGCCCTTCACTTTCTAAGAATGCTGTAGCGACATAAAACATGGCATAGTAACCACGAGAGGCAGCAAACTCTGGAAAACCTTTGCTATTCAATTCCTTAGCTGCTTGTAAACTCCGATTAGCTTTCTCAAGCAACCTTTCTTGCTCTTGATTCATACTGGTAATCCTTCCCGACGGATATTGCGAAAGAAAGCATTATTATGGTGCTGAAATTTTTCACTGGTAGTAAAAGCACAGCTAATCAAAATTCTATATTCTAGGCATAAATTGGCAATCAAAATGCTAATGCGATCGCTCTCTTGAGAGTAGTTAAAATAACCTTTGAGAACAATTAAAATATCAATATCAGAATCAGGTTGAGCATCTCCTCTAGCTTGGGAGCCAAAAAGAATAACTTGATCTAGCTGTTCGCCATATATTTCTTGCAGACCCCGGCGGGTTTTTGCAATAATTTCTCTGACAAATTCATCCTCCGTAAAAGCATCAACTTTTTCCCAGTTCGTCTTTGAGATATCGTTCATAAGGCAGAGCTTTGCGAAGTGAAATAATCTGAATAGTTGTCTCATCTGGTTCCGTAAAAACTACAACCACCACATCAACTTAGCAAAATTAAGGATACGATACTAGTATGTACCAACTTGTAAATACTTGCATAGGGCAACTTGTGTCTAGTAGGTAGTTTCGCTCACCGGAGGCGGGTAGAAAATTTCAGGATTGCTGTAACTGTTAAAATTAGTTGTAAACACATTTAGGAATAGGGAGATTGCATGGGTAAGACATTGATGATTGCGGGGACAAATTTAGGAGTGGGTAAGAGTTTATTGGCTCGATCGATCGCCGCCTATGCCCATATCCACCATCCCCAAAAACAGGTAGCCACCCTGAAACTCATCGAAACTGGAACCCAAACCCCCAGCCCTCACACTGTTGTTCATTTTCCTGCTGCCCTCGTCCCGCCCCTCGCCGCTGCCCAAGCCGAGCAGAAACTAGACCTCGGTAAACTTTGGCAAACCTATAGTGCAGAAAAACAACGACAGGATTTATTGCTAGTCGAAGGTTGGGGTGGTTTTGGGGATCCGATTACTGCCGAATTAACTGGGGCTGATCTGGCAAAGGATTGGCGCTTACCAACGGTTTTGGTTGTACCCGTGGGGGCAGGTGCGATCGGGCAAACCATGGCTCATGTAGCTTTGGCTCGTGGTCATCACATAGAACTAGTAGGAATTGTTTTTAATTGCCTACAAACCTATCGGGCAGCTAGACTAGAAGAACTCTGCTCGATCGACCTCATTCAGCCCCTAGTCCAAGTTCCCATCCTCGGCATTATTCCCAATTTACTAGCCACAGAAGATAAAAATAAATTAGCCCAAGTTGCCAGCCATCTCAATCTAGAAATTCTCTTACCTTTTCTTTTTGATTAATTTTTAATTTTTAATTCTTAAAATACTCATTACTCAAATATTAATTATCCAAATATTAACTACCTAAAATATCCAGACTATGCTTTCTACCATGCCATCTCTCGAAAACCTTGATTTATCCCAAGTCCGTTTGCAAATTCGAGCCTTGCAGCCCCAACTGGTGACGTGGCGACGACAAATTCACCAAAAACCTGAACTAGGATTTCAAGAAAAACTCACCGCAGCCTTCATTACGCACAAGCTCGAATCTTGGGGTATTCCCTACGTAGCAGGAATTGCGAAAACAGGGATAGTTGCCACGATCGCTGGAACCAAACCACCGACGACCAACCATGCTCCAGTGTTGGCAATCCGAGCCGATATGGATGCCCTGCCAGTCCAAGAGAAAAACGAAGTGGAGTACAAATCCCAACATCCCGGATTGATGCACGCCTGCGGTCACGATGGTCATGTCTCGATCGCCCTCGGTATCGCCCATCATCTTGCCCAACACCCAGAAACCTTTGCGGGGACAGTGAAGATCATTTTTCAACCCGCCGAGGAAGGACCCGGAGGAGCCAAGCCCATGATTGAGGCAGGAGTATTAGAAAATCCCGATGTAGATGCCATTATTGGGCTTCATCTGTGGAACAATCTTCCTGTGGGAACCGTGGGGGTGCGTCCGGGGGCGTTGATGGCGGCGGTGGAAAGATTCCGGTGTGTGATTCATGGCAAGGGCGGACATGGAGCCATTCCTCAGCAAACCATTGATCCCATATTAATTGCGGCTCAAGTTGTGACAACTCTGCAATCGATCGTCGCTCGGAATATTAATCCCCTCGATGCGGCGGTCGTTACCGTGGGTTCTCTCCATGCCGGGACTACGGATAATGTCATCCCCCACCAAGCGGAGATGCTAGGCACGGTTCGCTATTTTCAGCCCCAGTATACGGGCTATTTTCGCCAACGCTTAGAGCAGATCATCCAAGGAATTTGCTCTAGTCATGGGGCGGGCTATGAATTTGAGTATGAAGAATTTTATCCCCCAGTGATTAACCATCCAGAAATTGCCGAGCTAGTCCGGGGTGCTGCTTTGGAAGTGATGGAAACCCCTGTGGGTGTGGTTCCTGAATGCCAAACCATGGGCGGCGAAGATATGTCTTTCTTTTTGCAAAAAGTTCCCGGCTGCTATTTCTTCCTTGGGGCTGCCAATGCCGAGAAAAAGTTAAACTTTCCCCATCACCATCCCTGTTTTGATTTTGATGAAACAGTTTTAGCCGTAGGCGTAGAAATCTTCGCCCGTTGTGTGGAAAAATTTTGCAAGTGATTGGGAACGGAGATTGATAAATTCTCAGGAAAAGCTCTATGAGTTTTAAAGCAATTCATAGTAAAGTCTGAGTTCTGCAACAGTCCGAACTAAGCCTTGCCCTTCGTAAGCTGAAAGTAGCTCCTCAACACTTTTGGGAGGATTTTTCAAACTCATTCGCTGTCGTTTAGCTGCTTCACAGATCACTGGAGGAGCCAAGTTAATCAAATGAGTGATAAACTCATCAGGGTGCTGCGCCTCAATACCGTACTGATTAAGAGTATCAACCGGAAAGTCTTTTAAGTTGGAAGTGACAATTACATCAGCCCCTGCACAAATTGCTGCCGCCAACACATGACGATCGTTCATATCTGGTAAAGTCAGTGATGGAATGAGGTCTTGATAGCCAATCACTAGACAGTCACGGACATGACTATTCATTAAAACCCTTGTCCGTTGTAGCTGATCTTTCGTGAGATCGGGTCTATTGATCAAAACATTCCGAATCCATTCATCATGAATTTCCTCAGTCCACTTGGCACGGAACAAATCTGTTAACGCCAAGTGCATCAATAAGTCACGTAAAGGAGCTGGATAAAGAACACATGCGTCAAACAATGCAGTGAAATTACTCACAATCAATAGCCCATGTCTAATTCTTGTGCCTCACGAGCGAGTTCCTCTAGGGCTTGAAGTCTTTGTCGATCGACATCCTGCTTATATGCGATGAGATCCTCAAAACGAATCCTTCGATGGGTTCCAACTTTGCGATAGGGAATCTTGCCGTCGTTAATCAGCCCGATCAGAAACGGACGGGACACATTTAAAATATCTGCTGCTTGCTGCGTTGTTAATTCAGCATGGATCGGGATTAATGTTACTGCGTTACCAAGAGCCATTTGTGTCAGAATATCAGTCAAAAGTGGCAAGGCAGAGGCTGGAATCACAATTACTTCCTCTGGCTCATTTTGGATACGAAGCTCAAAGTTAGAAAATTGTTTGCCCATATCATGCTGCCTGCCTAGCAGTTTTGAAAGTTGGTGGCTTGAATTTTTAGCAAGTTCTGTATCTGCCGCAGTCGGGGTAACTGTCTCTTGAAAATTAGCAATTCCGCTAGTCATTTTTCCCTTCCGCCCTTACATAAGTTTTTATAAGCGTTATACCATAACCATTTTACCATCTAATCGCAATAGTCGAAATAATTGTAATAATCGAAAACCAATCTACAAAGTAGCTACTAAATAGAGCATTAATCGGGATTTATGCGGCTGAGGGGTTGTTGGAGTTGGGATTGGAGGGATTTGGCTCGATCGACCATCACCCCCGGAAACTGTTGATTCACCACACTACCAGTATCTCCGGGCTGCCAGAGGAGCCAACGACTAGCAGTGGGTAACTGGGTAAGACTAGCCGGGTTAGGGGTCAGCCAAATTAAGGGCAGGTCAGGCAACTTATGAATTACTTTCACCCCAAAATTAGTGGCAGCTAAGGCTTCGAGGACAGTTTGACTGCCGTGAATTAAGCCTAAATCCCCTGTCCATAGTTGGGCTTCTAGTTGCCGCCGAGCCGCATAAAAATAGAGGGAAGCCGCCGCAATCACCGCTTCTTCAAAATCCTCGATCGACCAAACTTGAGTATTATCCAGGGCGATCACCACGGCTTGGGAACCCGTCACCACTTCCAACTCCCGCACCTTCAGTTCTCCATAGCGAGCGCTAGTCCGCCAATGAATTAACCTCGTGGGATCCCCCGCCCGGTAGGGACGTAGAGCTTTAGTTACTCCCTCTGTAGCAGCTTGATAATAGCGATCGCTGCGAATCTGCCAGTTATCTTCTCTGCCCATTTCATCAATGAGAGGACAGCTACTCAGGGGTAGCACCGTGGGATAGACGATCGCCTTCGCCTTGGCTGTGTGGGGGCGACTACTCCAAAATAAACCTAAGGGCGCTGCGGTTCTTGCCTGTACTTCTTGCCACCAATAAACTCCCCGGCGGGGGGCTGGTTGATAATAAATCCAGTGATAGGTTGCTTGGGGGGCAATGGTTTCGATGCTGTGGAGTTGGGGTTTGCCTAAACTTTGGGGAATCAAGTCTTGGATTTGCAGTAGGCTTTTTGGTTTCAGGGTGGGGTTTTTGATTAATAGTTCCACCATGATCTGGTCATCGGCACTGATGGGGGCAATGGGTAGCCGGGAAATTTCTACCGAGCGGATCGATCGCACCGCCGTCACCGCTCCCAAACCCAGCATGGCAAAACTCACACCACTAATGGCATACAACCATCCCGCCATGGTATTTGTTGCTGCCCCAAAAAAGGCGAGGGCAATAAACCCCAAGACCCACCCTGCAAAGGAAGGAGTTGCCCATTTATTTTCTAACCAATTGATCGATCGCCTGAGAAGTTTCATGCCCACTCCAAAATCTTGAGGTTCTATAAAGTCTGATGTTACTCACCTTGCAAAACCTCTTGCTTTTGAGTAAGTATCTGACGATATTTCTCGTAATCAGCTAAATCTTTAGCTAAAAGTGACTCAATTTCTGCCTTGTTTGCATGATAGTAAGTCAAAGCTGCATAAATTTGTTCTAGCTTCAGATGAGAATATTCATCCTGAATTTGTTCGGCATTCAGTCCTTGCTGCCACAAAGTCGCAATCATGCTTACAGTCATACGGGTTCCGGCAATCCGGGGGCGGTTCCCACAAATATCGGGGCTACGCACAATTAGTGTCCCAATATCAATAGTAATTGCTGTCATAGTTTTAGCCTCCCTACTCCTTGCTGCTTCATTACTCTATGCTGTTTCTGCTATTCTCTCATTGTCTCTAGGCATCTTGGCTGGTGATCCGGTAGCCGCAGCGATGCTCTCCATCGATTAGCCAGTGGGTGCGTTCTATTTTACAATCGGGGAGGAGGACAGCAAACATTTCTAACTCATGACCACAAACACTGGGAAAAGAAGCGGCAACTTCGGAAATTGCACAGTTGTGTTCTGCCAAAATAAAACTATTACTATCATTTTCTACGGCATACCATTCTGCCATGTAACCTTCTGCCTGTCGTAGAGCTACTAGGTTTTTGACTCGATCGGCGAGAGAACCCTGCCCTAGTCGATCGCCATATTCCTCAGCCTTGCGCTCCCATTGTTTCCGCAGAATCGAGCTTACCTGCTCCTGCCCCACAGTTTCTGCCAGCGTATCCAAAAAAGATAGGGCAAACTCCCCGTAACCCTTGGGAAATTTTTCCTTACCTTGGGGACTAAGTTGATAACTATGTTGGGGTCTACCCATACCTAGCTGGACTGAGTGATATTCAATCAAACCCTCCGCCTCCAAATCCTTGAGGTGACGACGGATAGCTTGGGGGGTAATCCCTAGGGCAGTAGCCAGTTCAACAGCCGTAGCCTGACTACGCTTCATTAGCAGTTGGAGAATATCTTGTTTTGTGGAGGTTTGGGTGGTGGTCATGGTCTTGACTAGCAACTGGGGGCAAAAAATATCTTAAAAATAGCTGAGAAATATCTTTTAGAAATATCCTTAAAGATACCTGAGAAAAAATACTTGAGGGGAGTTTGACAACATCCTTGTTGTTAATGTACCTTAAAGAAGGGATAAACAACAACCGTATTGTTTTAGTATTGTCTTAGTATAGCTGGAGGTTGGATCGATCGCCCCTAGTTGTGGAAATAATTACCTCCCAGTCCCCCTATCTCCTAAGTTAAGCCTCTAAACTCAACCTGTAGATTTAACTTATAAATTTAACCTCTAGATTCAGTATCTGGGTTTAACCTCTAAAACTCAGCATCTAGACTAGATATTTAGATTCAGCCCGAAGCTCCTAAACTAAGACCTAAATTAAGAATCCAAATTAAGAAAGAACCTAAGCCCATGAGTGCCAGCGTCAAAACCCTAGTTAATCAACCCTACAAGTACGGATTTATCACCGATATTGAGAGTGATAGTATTCCCAAGGGGTTAAGCGAAGATGTCGTTAGATTAATTTCTAGCAAAAAAAACGAACCAGAATTCATGCTGGAATTTCGGCTCAAAGCTTATCGTCAATGGTTGAAAATGACAGAACCCTCATGGCAAGAAGCTAGTTATCCTCCCATTGATTATCAAAATATTATTTATTATTCTGCCCCCAAACAACCCAAGAAAAAGTTAGAAAGTCTCGATGAAGTAGACCCGACTTTATTGGAAACCTTTGAGAAATTGGGGATTTCTTTGTCAGAACAAAAACGCTTATCTAATGTTGCCGTGGATGCTATTTTTGATAGTGTGTCGATCGCCACCACCTTCAAGGAAAAACTAGCGAAGGATGGGGTCATTTTCTGCTCTATTTCTGAAGCCCTCCACGAACACCCAGAATTAATTCAAAAATACATGGGCAGCGTCGTGCCAGTGGCAGATAACTACTTTGCTGCCCTCAATTCCGCCGTATTTAGTGATGGCTCCTTTGTATTCATTCCTAAAGGCGTAAAATGCCCCATGGAACTATCTACCTATTTCCGGATTAATAACGGTGACACAGGACAATTTGAGCGGACTTTGATTGTGGCAGAAGAAGGAGCTTCCGTCTCCTATCTAGAAGGTTGCACAGCTCCCATGTACGACACCAACCAACTCCACGCTGCCGTGGTGGAACTTGTGGCTCTTGATAATGCCGATATCAAATATTCCACCGTCCAAAATTGGTATGCCGGAGACAAGGAAGGTAAGGGCGGTATTTATAACTTCGTAACGAAGCGGGGTTTATGTCAAGGAGTCAATTCTAAAATCTCTTGGACACAGGTAGAAACTGGCTCGGCAATTACTTGGAAATATCCCAGTTGTGTCTTAGTTGGCGATAATTCTGTGGGGGAATTTTATTCTGTTGCCCTAACTAATAATAAACAGCAAGCAGACACCGGAACCAAGATGATTCATGTTGGTAAAAATACCAGAAGTACAATTATTTCTAAGGGAATTTCTGCCGGAGAATCGAAAAATAGTTACCGGGGTTTAGTCAAAATCAATCCCAAAGCTCAAGGGGCAAGAAATTATTCCCAGTGTGACTCCATGCTCATTGGGGATAATGCCCAAGCGAATACTTTTCCCTACATTCAAGTTCAGAATAATACCGGAAAAGTTGAGCATGAAGCCTCTACTTCTAAGATTGGGGAAGATCAATTATTTTTCTTTGCCCAACGGGGAATTTCCCAAGAAGATGCTATTTCCATGATGATTAGTGGCTTCTGTAAAGATGTTTTTAATCAGCTACCTATGGAATTTGCCGTAGAAGCAGATAAGCTCCTCAGCCTCAAACTAGAAGGTTCAGTTGGTTAAGCCCTGAGTAATTCTTGGGTTAGGAATAAAATGGGACTTACTTTTGCCGATATTAAGTTAACTAATAGTGAAGACTTGGCTCTTTTGCACAAAGGATATATTCAGGAGCAAGAAGTTCGGTCTGTCTGGGTGAACGCCTTGGTAGATACAGGAGCTTCTATGTTGACTATTCCTAAATCAATTCAAGAGCAGCTAAACTTACCTAAAGTTGATGAACAAAGGGTAGAACTAGGCAATGGCTCGGTGATCACCGTTGATTTAGTTGGGCCAGTGGAAATTAGATTTGCCAACAGAATAACGATCGTCACGGCGGTGTTTATTCCAGAAGAGATTGAAGTCCTTTTAGGGGCAATTCCTTTGCAGTCTATGGATTTGTCAGTTGACCTTAGAGAGGAATGTTTAATTGTTAATCCCCAAAGTGCAGAAAAAACTAGAGTCTTTCTCCAAGGTGCAGATAAAGTTCTCTCCCTTGGGAAATTAAAAGAGTTAGAAATAATTGATGAAGAAAATTCTTAAAGAGGTAAGAAAGAATGATTATTGAAAATAGTGAGGTAATTCTATCCGTTCAGGATTTAACTGCCAGTGTGGAAGGAACTCCAATTCTCAAGGGTTTAAATCTGGAAATGAAGGCTGGAGAAATTCATGCCATTATGGGGCCAAATGGTTCGGGGAAAAGTACTTTTTCTAAAATTTTAGCTGGGCATCCAGACTATGAAATTACTGGGGGTGAGATTCTTTTCTATGGAAAAAGTATCCTTGAAATGGAGCCGGAGCAACGGGCTAGAAGTGGGATATTTTTAGCTTTTCAGTATCCCCTAGAAATTCCCGGTGTTAGTAATCTTGATTTTTTGCGAGTTGCCTACAATTCCAAACGTAAACACGCAGGGCTGCCAGAATTAGATAACTTTGATTTTGAAGATTTAGTTCATGAGAAGTTAGATGTAGTGAAAATGGATGCGGCTTTTCTCGATCGCAGTGTGAACGAAGGTTTTTCTGGGGGCGAAAAGAAACGCAATGAAATCTTGCAAATGGCATTACTAGAACCAAAGTTATCTATTCTCGATGAAACCGATTCGGGGCTAGATATTGATGCCCTGAAAATTGTTGCCAATGGGGTTAATCAACTTGCCAATAAAGATAACACTATGTTAGTAATTACCCACTACCAAAGGTTATTAGATTATATTATTCCTGATTTTGTGCATGTCATGGAAGCTGGGCGAATTATTACCAGTGGTGGCAAAGAACTAGCGCTAGAACTGGAAGCTAGGGGTTATGAATGGGTACGGGAAGAAGAAGCTCTGGAGGTAGCTAGATAATGAGTACACAAACTATTACTAAACAGGGCTATTTATCTGATCTGATCCAACAAATACGTCAAGTGCCGATGGTCAAGCCTTGGCTAAAAGAAGCGCGCGATCGAGCCTCAATTCTGATTGAAGAATTAGCCCTGCCTACCAAAAAAGATGAAGAATGGCAATTTACCGATCTAGCCAATTTGTACGCCACTAATTTTGTCTTGGCAACTAACAAGGTAGTAACTATTCAGGATATTGCTCACCTGATTTTACCCGAAGCTGCAAATAGTCATCTAGTATTTATCAATGGCTTTTTTGCCTCGGAGTTATCTTCTCGCCAAGCCTTACCAGAGGGTGTATTTGTTGGTAATTTGTCTCAACTTCCTGATCCTTATTTAATTGAAAACTATCTTGGTAAACAGCAAGACAGTAATGAAGTATTTAATGCTATCAATACAGCAGGTATTAGTGATGTTGCCATAGTTTGGGTTAATAAAAACATTGTAGTTGAAGCCCCTGTTCATCTATTATTTATCACTATTCCTGATGAATTTCCGACGGTCACTCAGCCTAGAGCCTTGGTAGTGGTAGAGGCGGGGGCAAAGCTGAATTTAGTAGAGCAGTATGTAGCCACAGGGGAAGGGTGTCCCGATGCTCCGGCGGCTCATCCCTATTTTACGAATAGTGTTACGGAAATTTTTGTGGGCGAAAATGCTGTAGTTGATCATACTCGTGTGCAACGGGAAACTAGTGCTGCTTTTCATATTGCCAGAAGTGGCATTTCTCAAGCTACATATAGTCAGTATCACTGCCACACTATTAGTCTCGGTGCAAAAATTTCTCGCCATAATTTAGATATTTTTCAGACTGGAGAAAGTACCGAAACTACTCTTAATGGTTTAACGATGATTAGTGGGGAACAATTAGCTGATAAACATAGTAATATTTGCTTGAATTATCCCAATGGGGTCACTCAACAAGTCCATAAAACCATTGTGGACGATCGAGCCTCGGTAGTATTTAACGGTCGGGTATTTGTGGGTAAAAAAGCTCAACAAACAAGCGCTGGACAAATCAGCCGTAATCTCGTGCTTTCTCCCAAGGCAAGGGTTAATACAAAACCCCAGTTAGAAATTATTGCTGATAATGTCAAATGTTCCCACGGAGCCACAGTGAGCCAACTAGATGGAGACGAGATTTTTTATCTGCAAAGTCGGGGATTAGATCAAGCTGCGGCTACCAGTTTATTAGTAGAAGCCTTTGCCCTAGATATTGTTAATAAATTACCAGTACCTTCTCTGCGGCAAGTATTGTCCCGATGTATGGCTTGTAAAACTATGGTGTTTTAACTGGCGGTGAAATTAGAATAAATTTGGTAGCAAATTGACTTTAAACATAACTCTTTTCCTACTAAACTTACCCTCAGAATATTAGGTGAATATATTAAGTTTAACCAAACATTTAACTAAACAAATTAAAATCTATGCCTTTAACTCAGTCCAAAACTTTAGCTGATGTGGTGCGATCGGACTTCCCCGTCTTAAACCAATTAGTAAATGGCAATCCCTTAGTTTATCTAGACAATGCCGCCACTTCCCAAAAGCCGATCGCCGTCCTTGAATCTCTCCGAAACTATTACGAACAGGATAATTCCAATGTGCATCGAGGAGCGCATACCCTCAGTGCCAGAGCTACGGATGCCTACGAAGGGGCGAGGGATAAGGTGGCAAGGTTTATCAATGCTGCCTCCCGTGATGAAATTGTCTATACTCGCAATGCCAGTGAAGCGATTAATTTAGTTGCCTACAGTTGGGGATTAAATAATCTTCATGCTGGGGATGAAATCATTCTTTCGGTGATGGAACACCATAGTAATTTAGTGCCTTGGCAAATTGTCGCTCAAAAAACTGGAGCTGTCTTAAAGTTTGTGGAATTAACGGCTGAGGAAGAGTTTGATCTAGAACAATTTAAGTCTTTAATTTCCCGCAATACAAAGTTAGTGGCAGTGGTCTATGTTTCTAATGCATTGGGTTGTATTAATCCAGTTCAAGAAATTACAGAAATTGCCCATAGTTACGGGGCAAAAGTATTAATTGATGCGTGCCAAGCAGTTCCCCATTTGATTACCGATGTGCAGGCGATCGACTGTGATTGGTTAGTTGCTTCGGGGCATAAAATGTGTGCACCCACGGGCATTGGTTTCCTCTACGGGAAGTTAGATGTGCTGAACTCCATGCCGCCGTTCCTAGGGGGAGGAGAAATGATTGCCGATGTGTTTTTAGATCATTCTACCTACGCTGCCTTACCCCACAAGTTTGAAGCCGGAACCCCAGCCATCGGGGAAGCGATCGCCCTCGGTGCAGCCGTGGATTATCTAACGAATATTGGCATGGATAAAATTCACGCCTACGAAGCGGAGTTGACCCAACATTTATTTGCCGGACTAGCGACAATTCCTGAAGTAAAAATCTACGGGACTAAGCCCAACGCCCAAGGAGAAGGTAGAGCCGCCCTTGCTGCTTTTAGTGTGGATAAAATTCATTGTAGCGATCTCTCAACTCTCCTTGATGATGAAGGTATCGCCATTCGCTCTGGACACCACTGTACCCAACCCCTCCACCGCATCCTTGGGTTAGCGGGTACTGCCAGAGCCAGTTTATACTTTTACAATACCCATGCAGAAATTGATATTTTTATCAAAGCTCTCCGGGATGCGATCGACTTTTTTAACGGTCTTTTGTAATAGAATTATTAGATATACCAAATCGGGATGTAGCGCAGCTTGGTAGCGCACTGCGTTCGGGACGCAGGGGTCGCAGGTTCAAATCCTGTCATCCCGATCGTTTCTTTGCCAGTCAGGTATTCAATATTTGGCATTTTTGATTAGGCTATGATTTAATCGAAATTAAGCTGATAAAACTATGATGCTAACTCTTGAGCAAATCGAGTCTGCGATTCTTCAGCTACCACCAGAGGATTATAAAGAACTCTCAAAGTGGTTTGCCGATCGAGATTATCAACTCTGGGATGAACAATTAGAGCAAGATATTAATGATGGCAAATTGGAGTATCTAGCACAGGAAGCGATCGCTCTTGAATCTCATTCAGCCCCCATCACACCATCTTCTAAACCATTTTGGCAAAGGGCAACGCCGACAGAAAGAGCTAGGGAGTTTCGGAATTGGAGTAATCAGCTTTCTCAAACAGGCATAAGTTTACCTAATGAAGCCTTTAGTCGCGATCGTATCTATGAAGAATAACTAAATATTTATTAGATACGTCGGCGTTTCCATTTCCTTGAAGATTTGAATTGCATAGACTACCGTTTTTTATAAATATTGCCTCTAAAATCAATTTCATAAATGAGTAATTCTTCTGAGTTTATTTGAAATATGATTCGCATTTTGCCGAGGCGCATTCTTTGATAGCCTTTCCATTCGCCTTTGAGGTTTTTGATATCAAGTTCTCGAAATGGAATAGAGCCATTCTCTTCAACTGCTAGAAGCAGCATTTTTAGTTTTTCTTTCAGCTTTTGTTGATCGCTAATGCTTAGTTCGGCTAAAAATTTAGCTGCATTTTTACTAAACTTTAATTTCATGATTTTACCCATGCAGTCATGTCTACAAACTCGTCAGTATTATAGTTTTCTGGGCTGGGGAATTTATTTTCTATTTCTTGCATTTCTTTGGTACTGACAATGGGAATTAGGGCAAGGAACAAGGATAGGCGCTCTTCTTGCAATACTTCTCGAATACTTTCTTTGATGATTTGGCGTAATAGTTGGGTTTCCATAATATCCTCTTTTTTAATTAATTATCCCTCTTTTTTATAGGCTTTGCCTTCCCGGAAGGGTAGGGGGGCTGGGGGGAATCATCGCCCGGTGGACTTTTTCTACTTGCTTCGGTGCTTCCATTTCTTCGTAGAGTTGAATTGCTTTGGCAAAATATTCTTGGCTTTGGTCAGGTTCACCCATTGATTGATAGGTTAAGGCGAGTTGATAGTATGCCTCAGCTAAATCACATTTTGCCCCAATTTCTTCGAGGAGTTCAATTGATTCCCTGTGACGGGAAAGAGCTATTTCAAATTCGGATTGTAGGCGATCAAGTTCTGCTAAGCCATATAAAGCTTTAGCTTTAACCTGAGTGTAGTGACTTTCTTCGGCATAAATTAGTGCGTTATCATATAATTCTCTAGATTTTTCCAAATTCTCTAAATTTTTATAGACTAACCCTAAAAATAATAAACTGTAACCTCTAGACCAAGGATTCCTACACCAAGGATTATTTATTTGAACTCTTTGTATTTCCTTAGAAGCTTTTTCTGCCCAATATAAAGATTCTTCTTTAAAGCCTAAAATTGAATTAATTAATGCAAAACAAAAGTATGCACTTGCTTTATGAGGTGTATAACTCATAAGAGTGATTGGATCCTTTTCTTTATATTCCTCACCAAGTTTCTTATACTCGTTAAATAAGTCAAATGCATCTTCTATTTCCCATAAATCTAGCCGACAAAGAGCTATATTTTCCAAAGAAGTAAGATAGATATATTCCTTTTTAAAGTTTATAGCTAATTCTTTAGCGGTAATATAATAAGTTAATGCTTCATGTATGTCACCCTTCACCCAATACATAGCACCGACTATATTATATAATTTACCTCCATAAAACTTCTCTGTAATATTGATATTATTTGAAATATATTTAACTATACTTGTGATTTTTTCAAATAAACAGAATCTATAAAAAGCTTGCCCAAGACTTTCATGTATAGCGCTATCTCTACTTAAAACAAGTATTTTACAAGCCTCATCAAAGTTTTCAATAGATAAGTAATGAAGACTTGCCTCAAAAGCTCTGAGAGCATCTTCTATAGTTTCAAATGTTTTAACGCTCTCTGTCCAAAATTCTGCTGCTGTCTGGTTAGCGCTTCTCCAGTCTTCACTTTTTCTTAGCCTACTTATCGCCTGTTCTCGAATTATTGGATGCAGCCAATACGCTCCCTTGCTACATTCTACTAAAGACCAACTTTGCAAGAATTTAATAACTTGTCTACGCCGTTCTTCTGGCACATCCCAAAGTAAACACAATAATCCGTCAGTCGGAACGGTTGGCACATCTTGATAGCGATAGCATCCGAGACGGCAGAGGAGACGGTATGCCTCCGGGGAAATTTTTTCTAGACGGTTAAATTGCTCCTTCACAAGATTTTCCACAGCCAACTCCACCAACAAACCCGCCTCAATTTTGTGTTCTTGCCAATAAGCCCCCATCCCCCCCTCTCTCTGAATTGGGTCACAGAGGATCGTCATCGCCAAGGCATTGCCCCCATAGGCTCTGTGGATTTCCTTGAGAATTGTCACCTCAACTTCTATACCCCGACTGTCAAAAAAATTAGCCCATGCTTCTTCCCTTAAGCTCGGTAACGTGTAGCTAGAAATGCTCAACCCTTCCGCCAGAGGCTCCCGACTGGTAATCAACGTGAGGGACTTCACCGAAGCATCCGCCAAAACCCGTAATAATTC
>JAIMKT010000020.1:39402-39699 GCA_020692245.1 Microcoleus sp. GA_180221_E-2-1-MAG-45_12 | reverse complement strand
CTGCCTTGTCCATCTAGAGCAGGTTCGAGGTTATCAATCAACACCCCCACCCGCTTAGTCTGGAGTTGCCGCTTCAGCCTGCCCAGCATCACCCCAAAATCCCGCCCCGGTTCCTCGCCGAAATCTCGCTTCAGCCACTCCTCAACCACACTTTCCACCGGAGTAATATTCGCCTCCTCCTTCGCCATCAACAGTTCCAGCCCTACCTCAAACCCCAAAGAACTCAAAAATTCCTGTGCCAAAGTCGTCTTGCCCACACCCCCCGGAGCTTGAATGACAATTACCTTCGCCCCTTGC
>JAIMKT010000020.1:36396-39362 GCA_020692245.1 Microcoleus sp. GA_180221_E-2-1-MAG-45_12 | reverse complement strand
CCACAAAATTTGAGTTCAGCGTTGTGGGTGTAGCGACTGTAGTTATAGCAAGATTTTCCCTAGGAGTAGCTACAGCAGGTAACTCTAACTCTTCAATCTGGCTAGGTTCAACAACTTTTGTCCAATCAATTTCTACCGCAGCACAAATTCCCCTAAAAGCTGAACCATCTATGGAATATCCTCGCCAGAAACGCTTCAAAGTCGCTTGAGAAGTATTTGCTCGCACCCACCACTCCTGAGTGACGGTTTGTGTCCAGCCTTTCTTCCGTCCAGCATCTTTAACGATTTTCAGACCCTCTTGAGAAGCCCTTAAGGAATCATCCATGCTTAAAACTCTTGCTTTTCTGCTTTCTACCCATTCTAAGCTCATTCTGGCTCAGTTTAATAAGAAAAGGTGAGCTTGAGTGAGCTACAAAAACATGAGCTTGAGTAAACCGCCATGCTTCTTAGTTCCTGACATCATAAAAATCAATTAGACCTACTGCATAGAAAACGATTTTTGCAGAACGTTTAATACAGATGAAACTAGTTAATCCCAACGGAGGATTTATTATGAAACGCAATTTTTTGGCATATAGCTTTATCAGCGGTTTTGCACTTTTCTTAAGCTTAGGTTCTCAACCAGCAAAAGCACAAGATTGGCTCCAACAAGGTAGGGAACTTATCGAGAGACATGGTAGAGATGTTTATCACAACGTAGTTAGCCCAGTTACGTTGCAGTACCACACTTACACTATCCCTAGTAATCAAGTTCAAGGTATCAAAAATCAGTTTCGGGCTGCCGCCGGTGGCGAATTTCACCGTATTTGTACAGAACATGCAGGAAGTGGTGATGCCGGAAGAAATGGCTTTGGTCCTCTTGTACTTGGAGCAAACGATCCGTCACGCTTCTATATTGTGCAATGGCGTGAAGAAAATGGTGTAGTCAATTGCTACCGTCGTGGTCAAAGATAATTTTTGCAGATTGACATATTCAGTAGGGGCGGATTGTGTCCCTATTATCGAGTGTTAATGACATGATTTGATGGCGATCGCATTCCTTGAAATTCCCCAATCCCTGAAAATACGATCGCCTTTCTGCATAAAGCCAGAACAACAACCCGAATAAACAGTATCAATCACCGGGAGGAACTATTTATGGTCAGCTTAAAATCCCTGTTCTTACCTCCAAGAGAAAACCCTAAAACCATGGAATTTCCCTACAGCAATAAAGAAGGAATTGTAGAAGAAACGATTTATCCCGATCGCAAAGGTTGTGTTTATTCTAATGGTATTTATTGGACAGCCCGTTGTGCCAAGAATATCATTCTCGAACCCGGAGAAATTGTTCATGTAGTCAGGAGAGAAAGCATTGTTATTTGGGTAAAACCTATCGATCGCCATTAATCTAGGCTACTTTGCAGATTGCTCAATCTAAGAAAAACAAATCACTTTCTTTCGCATAAACTCTGCTCGTGATGTCGATAGTAATAACAAGAGAATTAAATTACTAGTAAGTCTTTTCTCGCTTCAACTTTTCAGTTCAACTTTTCAATATTTTCCCTAAATTTAAGAGGTAGAAACCATGCATTGCAATCTTGTTAGATTGGCGGCTCTTTTAGCTGCGGCTGCTATTTTCGGTGTTAATTCCCTGAGTTTTCCTGCATCATCTGTGCTGGGAGAGACGATCGCTACCGACGATCAAAAGGATCGAGGAGGCTGTGAACATCCAAATGGTTGTTTTCCCCTTTAGAAATAATAAGGAGGTCGATCATGTTAGGGGTTAACTCTAAAAATAGGTATGATTCACCCAAATTTCAAGCCCTTTTGCTAGCTTGAGGTCGACACCATGGGTTGCAATCTTGCCTCTAGATTGGCGGCTCCTTTAGCTGCGGCTGTTATTAATGGTTGTTTTCCCCCTAGGTAGCAATGGCAAAATTTTTGCAACCCGCCTATTTGTTTTGAGGATTATTCATAATTCATGTTGGTTTTGATACTTTTACTGAATCCATAATTCCCTAGCATAACTATAATCAGCAGTGTAAATTTCCAAAGTCGGCAAATTTCTATATCTTTAAAGCATCTAACTAAGTTCATACATACTTTTGTCTGTCTCCATTTATTTGTACTTATTCTTTTAGTGATTGAGCTTTATTAACCATGAAACCCCAGATCCCAGTAGTTAAAGAACGGCGTGAGTATAATACTTGGGTTGCCAATGAAACCCTAGAGGACTACTCTCTCCGATATGCCCCTAAGTCTTTTCGGAAATGGTCAGAACTGTATGTGGCAAATACTGCCTTGGGAGGGATTTCGTTTTTGGCTTTGGAGGCGATCGGTGGCTCTCTGGTAATTAACTACGGTTTTGCCAACTCTTTTTGGGCGATCGTGATTGTGGGCTTGATCATCTTTCTCACAGGAATGCCCATTGTCTACTACGCTGCCAAGTACAACATTGATATGGACTTGCTGACCAGAGGAGCAGGGTTTGGCTACATTGGCTCCACCATTACTTCGTTGATTTACGCCTCTTTTACCTTCATTTTCTTTGCCCTTGAAGCGGCGATTATGGCTCAAGCGCTCCAGCTATATTTTCATCTGCCCTTGGTTTGGGGCTACTTGCTCTGCTCTTTATTGATTATTCCCTTGGTCTTCTATGGGGTGACTCTGATTAGTCAGTTGCAGTTGTGGAGTCAGGGAATTTGGCTGACGTTGATGATTTCGCCCTACTTTTTCATTGTGTATAAAGAACCAGATGCTCTCAGTAACTGGTTTAATTTTGCGGGGGAGATTAGCCATAGCTCTGGGTTTAATCCTTTGCTGTTTGGGACAGCCGCCACGGTGTCTTTTTCCTTGATTGCTCAGTTGGGGGAACAGGTAGACTATCTCAGGTTTTTACCAGAAAAGCAGGAGCATAATCGCTTCCAGTGGTGGATGGCGGTGATTTTGGCGGGGCCCGGTTGGATTATCTTGGGGGGTGCAAAACA
>JAIMKT010000020.1:0-36382 GCA_020692245.1 Microcoleus sp. GA_180221_E-2-1-MAG-45_12 | reverse complement strand
TTCTCGCAACCTTGGCAATTAACCACGGCTTGACCCTAGGGGATGCCAAGCAACCGATTAATATGTACTTGGGCGGTTTTGCCGATATGTTCAGTGACCCGAAGGTAGTGCTGACGATCGCCACGCTATTTGTCGTTATCTCCCAGATTAAAATTAATGTCACCAATGCCTACGCTGGCTCCCTCGCTTGGTCAAACTTTTTTTCTCGCCTCACCCATAGCCATCCCGGTCGAGTTGTGTGGTTGGTGTTTAATGTAGCGATCGCTCTATTGCTGATGGAGTTGGGGGTGTTTGAAACCTTGGAAACGGTGTTGGGGTTGTATTCTAATGTGGCGATCGCTTGGATTGGAGCTTTGGTTGCTGACTTGGTAATTAATAAACCCTTGGGCTTGAGTCCCAGTTACATTGAGTTTAAGCGGGCTTATTTGTACAACTTTAATCCCGTGGGGTTTGGGTCGATGATCGTGGCTTCCGTGATCTCGATTCTTGCCTTTGTAGGTGTCTTTGGTGCTTATCCCCAAGCCTACGCTCCTTTTTTGGCTCTGGGTATTGCCTTCATCCTCTCACCGATCATTGCTGTGATCACCAAGGGTAAATACTACATTGCTAGAGAAAACACCCAAGTGACGACCCTAGAAGGCAAATCTCTGGTGGCTTGCTGTATTTGTGAACAGGACTACGAAATCCCGGATACTGCCTACTGTCCGGTGTACGATGGCTCCATCTGCTCCCTCTGTTGTAGTCTAGATGCCCGGTGTCACGATAGTTGCAAACCGCACCAAAATACTGGGGAAGTAATCGAGAATTTGGTCTGGAATCTCACTGCCAAACTTTTCCAAGATAAAGTTTCCCCTTTACTGGGGTTGAGGCTAATACGCTTCGGGGGATTTTTTGGCTTGTCTACAGGGATCA
Source organism: Microcoleus sp. GA_180221_E-2-1-MAG-45_12 (assembly GCA_020692245.1). GTDB lineage: Bacteria > Cyanobacteriota > Cyanobacteriia > Cyanobacteriales > JAAUUE01 > JAAUUE01. The sequence continues at coordinate 35,470 of JAIMKT010000020.1, read as the reverse complement.
CGGCGGTGGTCTTTGGCTTGGTTTATTATCAAGAATCCCATAATAGTGATATTTCTCCAGTATTGTTCATCCAACTCTACGCCCCCCTAGTAGTTTTGTTAGGCATAGGCAGTTGGTGGTTAGTCCTGAGTGAAGAAAGCAAACAGTTGGCAGAGGAAGAACTCGATCGCCAGAACAGTCAATTACAGGCAGAGATTGTCGATCGACAACGAGCCGACACAGCCCTACAAAAACTTACTCAAGAGCTAGAAATCCGTGTAGAAGCCCGGACTAGTGAACTCTCCAAAGCCCTGAGAGATTTACAACAAGCCCAGACGCAGCTCGTGCAAACCGAAAAAATGTCCAGCTTGGGGCAGTTGGTAGCGGGGGTAGCCCATGAAATTAATAATCCGGTGAATTTTATTGCGGGGAATCTCGGCTATGCCATGGACTATGCGGATATTTTGCTGAAGTTGATTAATCTTTATCAAAGGACTTATCCCCAGCCCTCATCAGAAATCATTGAGGCTTTGGAGGAATGGGAAGTTGATTTTCTGGTGGAAGATTTTCCGAAAATGTTGTCTTCAATGAAACTGGGAACCGATCGCATCCAAAAAATCGTATTATCCCTGAGAAATTTCTCTCGGATGGATGAATCAGACTGTAAGGCAGTGGATATTCATACTGGTATTGATAGCACCTTAATGATCTTGCAGAGCCGCCTTAAGGCTAGCTTCGATCGACCAGAAATTAAAGTTATTAAAGAGTACGGAAACTTACCCTTAGTCGAGTGTTATGCCGGGCAGTTGAACCAAGTCTTTATGAATATTATTGCCAATGCGATCGATGCCCTAGAAGATGCTTGTCAATATCACAATGATGTTTCTGGTAATATTTCCGTTAGTATTTCTAATAATCTTGCCACTGATATTTCAGAAGAAATTTCTAGCTACACAAAAAATACTATTAAATCAACTAGCTATTACACTTCTACTATTCTTGCCGATCAAGAGATAGCCACTTCCCAGAAATTAAGCTCATCTCCCTACAAATCAGCCCAGAAGATTAATACCAGCCCCACTTTACAAATTACGATCCGGACGGAGCTAATCAATCAAAATTATCTGAGAATTAGCATCAGTGATAATGGCTTAGGAATGCCTGAAGAGGTACGGCAAAAGATATTTAATCCATTTTTTACAACGAAGCCGATCGGTAAAGGTACAGGGATGGGTCTATCCATTAGTTATCAAATTATTACTGATAAGCACAAGGGGAAAATAAGCTGTGTTTCTAGTGATCAAAAAGGTACTACTTTTATTATTGATCTGCCTACTAGCTTGAATATCTTGACTTTAGAGGCGAGTTAATTTATAAGTATCCTATTCATGAGCAACTGGGTATTTTTGCAAGATAATAAATAACCTCAAGCAAGTAAAAATATCCCTCAAACTATAGTAGATGGCTCCAAAATCATTACCTGTTGAGGATTAACAAAATATGGAAACAAATCAGGAATTAGTTGCAGAAACTGTACCAAATAACGCCGATTATCCCCTAACTGCTGTCCCTCCCAATGCCCGGAAATCTATCATTTCTCTGGCTCCTCTCCTAATTGGGTTTACCCTTTATTCCGGTACTTTGTTTGCAGGAGGTTTAGTTGGGCCTTCTTTTAAGTTTTTTCCAGATTTGATTGTCTTAATAGTGGTGGGTAATTTGATTTTGGGGGTGTATGCGGCTTCCTTGGGCTACATTGCTGCAAACACGGGTTTGAGTACGGTATTGATGGCAAGATTTAGCTTTGGCAGGATTGGCTCCCGGTGGGTAGATTTTATTCTGGGGTTTACCCAAATTGGTTGGTATGCTTGGGGTTCGGCTCTCATTGCAAACTTGCTAAATAAGCTGGCGGGGGTTCCTCCTAGCTGGAACTGGTTAACTATTCTCTTTTTCACCTATTTCTTCTGTAGCACTGCCTATATTGGCTACCGGGCGATGGATTGGCTCTCTCGGATTGCCGTACCAGCGATGGTGATTTTGATGGTCTGGAGTTTGGCGATCGCTTCCGGTCAGGTAGGGGGTTGGGATGGATTGATGGCGATCGTACCTCAAAAACCTATGGATATTGGGGCTGCTTTAACTATCATTGTGGGGACTTTTGTTTCTGGAGGAACCCAAGCAACTAACTGGAGTCGGTTTGCCACCTCTGGGAAGTCAGCCTTTATCAGCAGCATGGCGGCGTTCTTTTTTGGGAATGGCTTTCTGATTTTCTCTGGAGCTTTCTGTGCTTTGGTCTATGGCAAGGAAGATATTGTGGAGGTGATGGCTCTCCAAGGTCTAGTTTTTTGGGGTTTAATCTTGCTGTTCCTGAATATGTGGACGACCCAAGATAATACCATCTATGCCTTTTCCGTAGCGGGAGCGCACATGTTTCGGACAAATAAACGCACGGCTTTTGTCTTGGGCGGGGCAACTATGGCTTTGGTGTTGGCTTGGGGCGGTATCTATGAAATGCTAGTTCCCTACTTGATTTTGCTAGGTACTTTTATTCCACCTATTGGGGGAGTTGTTATGGCAGATTATTGGCTCTGTCGCAAGGGAGTTTTCCCGGATGTGGATACACCCCAGCCAGCTTTTAATTGGGCAGGAATTATTGCCTACGTAGCTAGTTCAGCGATCGCCTATTTTTCGGGCGGAATTAAACCTGTGAACGGGATCATTGCGGCGGTAATCTTGTATTTCATTCTCAGTAAGATTATTCCCCAAGGGCGAAACCAAGAACTAACCTAAATTAGAATCGATCACAGGGGTGCAGGGCTTTGCGTCCTTAACCATCTTTGTTACCCAAGATTAGGCGGGGTAGTCGGGATTTGAAACCGCAGAGGATTTCCCAAGAAATGGTGTCGATCGCCCAAGCCCAGTCCTCAGCAGTAATCTTTTCCTTGCCGTCTTCGCCAATCAGGGTGACGATTTCCCCCGGCTGCACATCAGGAATTGCACTGACATCGATCATTAATTGATCCATCGTGATTTTCCCAATTTGGGGAACTAGCTGCCCTCGAATAATTACCTGCATTTGATTAGACAATAGCCGGGGAACCCCATCTGCATAACCAATGCCGACCACAGCGATCGACATATCTTGGGGAGCAATGAAACTATAGCCATAACTCACTCCAGTTCCCGCCGTCAGGGGTTTTACAAGGGTGACTCTTGCTTTTACTGTCATAACTGGTTGCAAAGAGGCTTTCAATTGTAGGTGCGGAGCGGGGGATAAACCATAGAGAGCTAAACCAATGCGGACTCGATCGTAGTGCAGGGCAGAATCAACCAATGTTCCAGCAGAATTGGCTAAATGAAACTTGACCCGGGGAGATAGGCTCAAATCCTGACAACTCTTGATCACTTGTTGGAATCGATCGTGTTGCAATTCCCGAATGGTGGGGTCTAATTCATCGGCAGTTGCCAAGTGGGAATAAATACTGACAATTTCTAGCCCCGGCAGTGTTTGGACTTGCTGGATCAATTCCCTAGCCTGTAGCCAAGGTGTACCAAGACGAGACATACCTGTGTCTACGTTGATGTGGACTGGTAAAGTTTGGGCTGGCAAGAATTGTTGAGAGTTAGTAACTATCTCCGAGAAGAGTTGAGCTTGTTGCAGATCAGAAATAGTAGGCTCTAGGTGATAGTGGAGGATTACTTGGGCAGCTTCTGGGGTTGCGATCGAGCCAAGGATCAGAATTGGGGCTGTAATCCCAGCTTGCCGGAGTTCTACGCCTTCACTAATGGTGGCTACTGCCAAGGACTTGACCCCATGCTCCAATAACCTTGCCACAATCTCTCTGGCTCCGTGACCATAGGCATCAGCTTTGACCACAGCCATGAGTTCACAACTGGGAGAAAGTAGAGCCTGTAATTGCTGGAGATTATGCAGAAGAGCGACGGTATCAATTTCTAACCAAGCTCGGAGGGCGGGGTCGAGAAAAGGTTTCTGGATTGTTAGAATTTTGGGTAGTAGTGCATCTGGAGAAATTTGCGTGTTACCCAAGGCTCCGGGAGTTCCTGTAATAGTTTCTGCAATATTTAGGGTATCTGGGGCGTTTAGTTCATTTAAGTTTTCTACCGGTCTACTTTTAACCACAGTTACTACTCCATCCATCACAATCACAGTTGGCTTGTTAGTTCAGCATAGGTTCATTTCAAAAATCTTCCCATTATCATAAGCTATCTAAGCAAAAAATAAAGCAAAAAATAAAGCCATACCCAAAGCCCTAACTTCTCCATCAGCAACTGCTCTGTACGATCGAGATTTTTTATTGTGGATTGAAGCAACATGTCAATTTTTGGGAGCAGTAACGACTATAGTCGCTATAAACTTTTTAAATGTCCTCGTTAGTTGCGATCGCTTAACTAATCGCTTAAGATCCCATCAAGATTCTCTAGAAACCCTCTGGAAATACATTTTAGATAATAAATCTCGGATAACTTAGATAAAAAATATTTATAACTCTATGGCAAAGTTAATTCGTGGTCGCATTTTTGTAGTTGATGACAATATTGATACTGATCAGATTATTCCGGCAGAATACCTAACCCTTGTGCCGTCTAAGCCTGATGAATACGAGAAGTTGGGGAGCTATGCCATGATTGGGCTGCCCGATCGCTACGGCAAGTTTATGGCTGAGGGTGCAACCAAAACCCAGTACCCAATTATTATTGCGGGGGAAAACTTCGGCTGTGGTTCCTCTAGAGAACATGCCCCCATTGCCCTCGGAGCGGCAGGAGTAGAAATTGTGGTAGCGCTTTCCTATGCTCGGATTTTCTTCCGTAACTGCTCTGCCACTGGAGAGTTGTATCCTTGGGAATCCGTCGATCGTCTCTGCGAAGTCTTCCAAACTGGACAAGAGGTATCGATCGATTTTGACAATAACACGATTATTAACCACACCCTCGATAAAACCTACCACCTCAAACCCCTTGGAGAAATTCAGCCCGTAATTGATGCTGGCGGGATTTTTGCCTACGCTCGGCAAACTGGTATGATCAAGGCTGCCACCTAGTCTTGGAACCTAGTAAAGCAGAGGATGTGCAACCTTACGCTCCTACAAATCGGAGTGTACAATTGAAATCAATATCTTTGAAAAAATTCTAGAGAATAGAACACTAAGAACACTATGCTACTTAAGTCCACAACCCGCCATGTGCATATTTTCACCGCCGAAGTCAAAGATGGTGAACTCGTCCCCAATGATCAAATTTTGACCCTAGATATTGACCCCGATAATGAGTTGACTTGGCCTGATGGTAGTCTCCAGAAGGTTTACCAAAGATTTGATGCCCTGGTGGGAGAATACGATGGTGCAGATTTGACTGAATATAATCTCCGCCGCATTGGTTCTGATCTAGAGCATTTCATTCGATCGCTCCTCCAAAATGGCGAAGTCAGCTACAATCTCAATAGTCGGGTGCAGAACTACAGTATGGGCTTACCTCAAGTTGTACAGTAATTCGCTGAAGCAATATTTATGAGATCAAGAATCTCGATCGCCACACTTCTGCTTTTGAGTTGGGTTGGTGGAGTAATTCCCAGCACTACGGCTAGTTTTGCCCTCAATATTGCTCCTCAAAATAATCTTGGGGGTAATCTTCGGTCTGATCTGGCTCCCAGTCTTGCTAACCTTATCTCTACCGACGATCTTACTGATCTGGCGGCTAATTTTGCTGAACCTCTCCCGCCTCACCTCTTTGCTCAATCTTCTTCTACACCTAGGGATTCTGGATCATCCCCAGAACAGCAAGAACTAGAGCGACTTTATCAACTAGCAAATCAACAATCTAGTAACGATCAACGCCGGGAAGCGATCGAGACTTTTACCCAAATGCTGAATCTTGCTCGGCAAGTGGCTAATCGAGAGGCGGAAGGGTTGGCTCTTTTGGGGCTTGGGTTCCAACAAAATATTCTCGGCGATCGCACGGCGGCTCTAGATAATTACCAACAAGCCTTAGTTATTACCAAGGAACTAGAGGATTTACCGGGGCAGTTTCTGCTTTTAACCAATATTGCCGAAACCTACCGAAATACAGGATATCCAGACCGAGCTTTAGCTCTCCATCAAGAAGTATTGGCGGGGCGCAGAGAACTGCTGAGTCGAGAACCAGAAGCAAGAGAACGCCATCAAGCCTCCATCGCCAGAACCCTGAATAACTTGGGTGCTACCTATGACGATCTAGGGCAACGCCGCCAAGCTCTAGACCACTACCGTCAAGCCCTCACCATCCAGCAAGAACTGGGGAATCGCCGTAGTGAAGGAATTATTCTCAATAACTTGGGAGATATTCACCGGGCTTTGGGGCAGTTAGAAGAAGCCCTGCAATTTTTTGAACAATCTCTGGTGGTGCGCCGGGAAATAGGCGATCGCAGTGGGGAAGCTAGAACCCTAAATAACTTGGGTTTACTTCAAAGTGAACTAGGACGGTATGTGCAAGCACAGGAAAATTACCAAGCGGCAGCAAATTTATTTGAAAGACTCAATAATCAACCAGATTTTGGTACTGCCCTTAATAATCTTGGCTCCATTCTCCAAACTCAAGGAAAATTAACAGAGGCTTTAGAATATTACCAACGTTCCTTGGTGATTGCTCAGAGAGTAGGCGATCGAGCCGGGGAGGCAGTGCGGTTAAATAATATTGGGGACATCTATGGGCAGCAAAGACAACTAGATTTAGCTTTAGATTACTATCAAAAAGCCTTAAACCTGAGCCGGGAGGTCAAGGATTTATTTACAGAAGCAACAATTCTCGGCAACTTGGCTTTGATCTACCAAAGTCAAAGAAAGTTTGATCAAGCTTTGCCCCTCCAAGAGCAAGCCCTGCAACTCAGTCGTCAAGTGGGCGATCGCCTGGGAGAATCTCTAACTCTTTCTCTTTTGGGTAATACTTACCGTGGTCTCGATCGACCCCAAGATGCCCTTAGTGCCTTCCAGCAAGCTGTCCAGATTTCCCTCGAAATTCGCCGCACTCTCCGCCGGGAAAATCGCCAAAGTTTTCTGGAAACCCAACAGAATCAAATTAATCGCTTAGTAGATTTTAGTATTGAGCAGAATCAAATTGATGTGGCTTATCAGTGGGCAAACTTGGCAACAGTGGCAGAATTGGCTGATTATTCTCGCTTGATTAATGCCCGTGTGGCAAACCCGGCAGCCCAGAGAGCGATCGAGGCTTGGCAGGAGCAGAATCAACAATTAATCAATCTCCGAGAACAACTCCACACCAACTTCTCCCCAGAGCTATCCCAGCAAATTAACACCCTCCAAGGGAAATTAAATACCCAAGGGGAGGCGATCGCTCAAGAGTTTCCCGCAGTTGCCGAGCTTTTTGAAACTACTCCGGCAGATATTGCCCAACTCCAGCGAAATTTACCAGAAGGCACGGTTGTCCTACATCCCGTGTTGTTATTTAACACCTCAGATATCCCCGAATCGATCGCCCTATTTCTCATTACTAAAGACCAAATCACCGTCACCAAATCTGCAATTAATTCTGAAGAGTTTAATCAACTAGTCAGTCAATACAACCGTCAACTCCAAGCCCCCTCCCAAGTTACCTGGAGAGCTACCAGTCGTCGCCTCTACGATTTGTTGATCCGTCCTGTAGAAGCAGAAATCAACCGTCTCCGTCCCCAGCAACTCAGTATCATTGCCACCGACAAACTCCGCTACATTCCCTTTGAAACCCTCTACGACCAAGAAACCCGCCAGTTTCTAATTCAAAAATATCCCATCAACAACCTCACCCGCCTCTCCCAACGCAATCTTTCAGCTCTAGTACCCGGAGAAATTTCCCTCCTCGCCTTTGGCAACCCCAGACCCGAAGGTCGCCGCAATCTACCGGGGGCAGAGGCAGAAGTCACCAGCATCGCTGCCCTGATTCCGGGAACAGAGTTTCATCTCCGCCAATCCGCCACCCTTGATACGTTCAAGAATGCTGCCCCCAAATTTTCGGTGCTACACATTGCGACTCACGGTTGTTTTGTCCGGGGTGGTTGTCCAGATTTAGAAATGACCGAAAATACGATTCTTTTTGCTGACCAAAATTTGGAACTTGCAGATGCGGCGCTCTTGGGTCTAGACAAAGTTAATCTTGTGACCCTCAGTGCCTGTCAAACGGCGGTGCAACCCCAGAATAGCGGTGAAGAGTTTGTCGGCATTGCCTACCTGTTTGAACGCGCCGGGGCGAGATCCGTGGTAGCAAGTTTGTGGGATGTGGATGATGCCGCCACAAAGCAATTGATGGTCAGTTTTTATGAAGGTATCCAGCAAGGATTAACCAAAGGAGATGCTCTCCGTCAAGCAAAACTCAATCTTGTAAGTCGTCATCCCTACTACTGGTCAGCTTTTATTCTGATTGGAGATCACCGCTAATGGTTAAACGCTAGGGCTTTTGGATTCGAGGGAAATAATCAATCGTTGGCTGTTAGGAAAGATGTATCAAGACTGTACTCTAGCAAAGCGGACTTGATTTTTAGTCACTACTACAAAACTATTAGGCAGTTGTTCAGAATAGTTGTCTAACAATCTTTGCAGAGTATCAATTTTGTTATTAGAGCGTTCATCCTCTAGCCGGAGTAAAACAATGCCCCGATGCGATCGCTGTTCTCGATAAACTTTTTCCCCAAAATCCTTATCGCTAGTGATCAAAATCCAATTCTCATCAAAAGCCTTCTGAAGAATTTCATCATCATTAGTCCCTCGTGCCTCTTCATAAACTGAAAACACCTCATATCCTTGAGTCCGTAGCCAACGTGCCACAACAACCCCTGTATTCTCATCTACCAAAAAACGCATTGTATCTACATTTATCTAATTGATCCAGTTAAAGGCATGAAACTTGCACTTTCTAACGATCGAGACGCAAATAAAAGACAAGCTCTAATATCTATCTCAGTCAATCCCTCATACTCTTCTAATATCTCCGCTACAGTTGTGCCATGAGCAAGCAAGCCCAGAATATATTCAACAGTAAGGCGTGTCCCCTGAATAACTGGCTTACCAACCATAACGTTTGGGCTAGTAGTGACTCGGCTCAAAAGATCTTGATCTGTCATTTTTCTGAAATTTGTTCGATATTAAATTATTTTGATTTTGTTGATTTACCTTTTTGCCAACTTTGGCTGTTGCCTTGCTTATCAATAACCCCCGCCCTCGGAAAGAGCTTGGTTTCGATCGCTTCATAGTCGCCTTCAAAATCACACCGACCCGCCAAGGGACACCGCCGACAATAGACTCCCTTACTGTAGCGCTCTAGGTTTTCTCGGTTAAAAAAGTAGGGTTTGTGGCTGAAGGTGCTGGCAACCCACTGCCATGAGAGATTGTTACTAGCAGGATCGCCATCGAGGAGATGTTCGAGGAACCATTTTGCCCCCGCCTGCCATTTGATCCGGCGCCAGTGAATAATGTAGGCAGCTAACCACATACGGCTGTGATTGTGCAGATAGCCTGTATTTCGGAGTTCTTGGCTGAAGCTATCTATGCACACCATTCCCGTGCTGCCCTGCTGAATTTCTTGGGGGAGGGTGGCGTTGTAATCCTTGGGGAGATAGCCAGTTTTGTATTCCTCTCGATCGACCCAGATATCTTCCCCCTTGGCAGTCAATTCAGCATAAAGACGCTGCCAATAGTCCCGCCAGCCCAACTCAGTAATTAATTTTTCTGCCTCGATCGGCTCTGCCACCTGTTGCCATGCGTAATCCCGGACTTCGGCTAGGCTTAATAACCCATGACGAAGGTAGGGCGACAAACGAGTCACAGCCCCGGCTAAAAAGTTCCGAGATTTGGCATAATGTACCGGATTAATTTTCTGGAGAGCCTGTTCTGCCGCCTTTCTGCCTCCTTTGGTTTGGCTGATATGGGTATCAGGAACCTTAGGAAACTGCTCCTTGAGGTAGGCTACTAATTCTTCTCGGCTGGCAAAATCTCGACGCATCATAATTTTGGACGGGTGGGGCAGAGTCTAAGTCTGATTCTAAAGTTTGATTTTAGAAGACTATTTAGGGAAATATTCTGGGGCTAGACACAGAAGGGCTATAAACAGGGTTGAAATTCTGCCCAACGACGGCGGATTTGTCGATCGCACTCTTGGGGAGAAATTTTCAAATCCCGTAACAGATTGACTTCTGGGCGATTATTCGCAATCAACAATACTATTATATCCTGCTGCGGATCGTAGTTATCGACAACAAATAGTAACTGCTCGATCGATTCTAGATCAAAATCGTATTCCTGCATCTGACTAGACAACTCATTTCTGCCAATAAAGCGGGAATTAAATTGACTATTATTCAGCCCCAACTCTCCGTAATTAGTCCCCGTTTTTACAGCATTTAAATCTACATGCAGACTGACGATGCCCCGCCCCGATTCTATAAATCCTTGCCAAGCATAGTAACCAATAACTAGCATATTCTCATGAATAAAATCCTGTTGCCAGTAGCCAAAGTTTCCCTGCCATTCGCTATTTCTCGATCGCATGATTCTTAACCTCTAATTTATGCAATTTCTATTTACCTCCTATGTATAAATCAACACTTATCAATTACTATTCTCAGGGGCAGGAAAAGGAGGAATACGAGCCATGACTTTATTTTTTAATAGCTCTGGTCTTTCTTTGTAGGAAAGCAATCCTTGAGAATTTTCATAATACTGCCCTGCACATTCTAGAACTGTGGCAGCAGTGGTTTCGATCTGGGTTTCATCTACGGGCAAATTGCCAAAGAGATAGGTAAGTTTATTGCTACCCATGAAGGCGATCGCACAGGCTTGGCTACAGGTACTCAGACATTGCACAGGCTCGATGGAAAACTCGGAAGCTAGTTCCCATGTTTGAGCCGAGGTTTGCATCTGTTGCATTAACTTTTCGCCCCCACTTTCCTCAACTTTTTTACCATCTTGATACTTACTGGCACAGGTGGTACAAACAAACAAAATGTGTTGTGACATAATTTATTTTTGATTTATTTTGATTTATTTTGATTTATTTTTGTAGATATAAAAACTCACAGCAAAGATTGAGACTTTTACTGAAGTCTGGTTAATATTATTTAGGTTGAAAACTAGTTATGCTGACTGAGAAATTAACTAGATATTGATGATGGCAAGATTAGCGATAAAAAAGCCTTTTAGGTAAATATCTATCCCTAGAATTATTGATTTTTAAGGTTTTGCAGAAAAGGCTCGATCGAGTTCATGCAATCATCGAGCAAAGTTATCTAGATCAGGAAGTTTGGAATCTAAGCTGTAACGCAAAAATGCTGAATTAATCATCTGTACCTCGCAGATTGTAAAAAGTAATAAAACGCACCATTGGCGGGCATCCTGACTAAGAAATCTTTATAATCTCTAGAAATCTCCAGACAAATCCTTAGAAATTAACTAAAAAGAGTTTCATCACAGTTGCGGGACAGTGCCAGATTGACGCTGGGCTTTCCCCATTACTTCTAGTGGCTGCTCCCCACTAAAACCAAAGTGTATGGATAACTATAGCATCTTTCCCCTAATACGCTTGGAAAAATACTTGATAGTTTTGATGGTTTTTATTGAAGTTTTAGATAGCTCGGTCACAATTTTTGTGTTAAGAAAACAGATATTATAACCATGAGATAATTATTCTAAAACCCTGTATGACTGCCACTTCTACCACCCAAACTGCTCCCCAAATCACGGCTTCCCATCCCCTCGATCCCCTCAGTGCTGCCGAGATTAACCTTGCTACCTCGATCGCCCGCCGCCATCTCCAACTCCCACCCCGCTATCGGTTTCCCGTCGTTGCTCTCAAAGAACCCAGTAAAGCCGTGGTTGCTGCCTACCAGAGTAGTTTGGAAGGTGGTGCAGAAATTATGCGGGAAGTTGATCTGACCATGCTGGATAATGCCACGGGGAAAACCTATGAGGCGACGGTATCTCTTAATCACGGAACTCTTTATGACCATCGAGAAATCCCCCAGGTTCAACCCCGCTTGACTGCCGATGAGGTGATGGAATGTGAGGCAGCAGTGAAAGCTAGCCTAGAGTTTCAGGCGGCTCTAGAAAAACGAGGAATTACCAACTTAGATTTGGTGATGATTGATCCCTGGGCGATCGGCCACTACGGTTTCCCAGAAGAAGAGGGTTTGCGGTTATCCAAGGGGTTGTGCTGGTTGCGATCGAGTCCCCGTGACAATGCCTATGCTCACCCGATCGACGGTTTAATTCCGGTGGTGGATTTAAATAAGATGGAAGTCTTGAGAATTGAAGATTTGGGAGTTGTCCCCGTCCCCCCAGAGGATGGCAACTACGCTGCGGAATTTATGGCGGAACTGCGGCAGGATATTAAACCTCTAGAAATCAAACAACCAGAGGGCGTGAGTTTCACGGTGCAGGGCTACCAAGTTAGTTGGCAAAATTGGCAGATGCGGATCGGCTGGACTCCCAGAGAAGGAGTGGTTTTACATACCATTGGTTACGAAGATCAGGGTAAATTGCGCCCCATCATTTACCGGGCTTCTCTTGCCGAAATGGTTGTTCCCTACGGTGATCCCCGGCAGCAACACTTCCGCAAAAATGCCTTTGATGTGGGAGAACACGGGGTTGGTTCTTTGGCTAATTCCCTGACCCTCGGTTGCGATTGCTTGGGGGAAATTTTTTATTTTGATATGGCGATTCCCAATAGTTACGGGGAAGCAGAGGTGATCAAAAATGCGGTGTGTATGCATGAAGAAGATTACGGTATTCTCTGGCAATATCAAGACCCCCAGACAGGCAAGCGAGAAACAAGACGATCGAGGCGCTTAGTTATCTCCTTTGTTGCCACGGTGGATAATTACGAATACGGCTTTTTTTGGTATTTCTATCAAGACGGCAGCATCCAGTACGAAGTGAAGCTTACGGGAATTCTCCTCTGTGGAGCCTTGGCAGATACTCCCAACTACGGAACTTTAGTCGCCCCCGAACTAAATGCCATTAACCATCAGCACTTTTTTTGTATGCGCCTTGATATGCAGATTGATGGCGATCGCAACTCTATCTACGAAGTCAATACCCAAACCTCAGCTACCCAGGCAGAATTACAGGCAGAATTACTCAAAACTGAACAGGAAGCCCAGAGATTAATTGATCCCCTTGTCGGCAGATATTGGCAGGTTGTCAATCCCCATATTTTGAATAGTTGGGGACAGCCTGTAGGCTACAAACTCGTGACCGGGGAAAATATTCTGCCCTTTGCTCAAGATGATGCGAGTATTATCGATCGAGCCAAATTTATGACCAAACACCTCTGGGTAACACCCTACGACCAACAGGAAAGGTATGCTGCCGGAGAATATCCCAACCAGCATCCGGGGGGCGAAGGCTTACCCCAATGGACTCAGGCAAATCGCAGCATTGAAGATACCAACATTGTCGTCTGGTACAACTTCGGACACCACCATATTCCTCGTCCCGAAGATTGGTCAGTCATGCCCGCTGCCTACATCGGTTTTAAGCTCTTACCCCTAGGCTTCTTTGACCAGAATCCGGCTTTGGTGTAGCCTCTAGATTTTATTGCCACTCCTGAGCATTTCTAGAAAAGCAAACACCGCCGGTAAATGTAAAGCTTCGGCAAGAACCGCCATGCCAATGACTCGAAACAAAGGTATGGGCAAACTAAAGGCTTGGATCCCTTGGGGCAGAGGTTCTGCGGCTAGTCGGGGAATAATTGCAACTCCCAATCCTTGGGCAACCATACTCACGATCGTCGAATCTTCCTTGACATGGAAGGCGACCCGAATTTGCTTACCGTGGGCTTGGTAGTGGTTGCGGATGATGGTGTAGGTGATTTCTGTGGAGGGTGGCAAGAGTAGGGGATACTCCAGTAATTCTTCCCAAGTCAAGGAGGGAAACGATGGATGAAAATCTGGGGGAAACAAGGCGACATATTCATCTTGGTACATTTCCCAGGTTTCAAATTCATTGCTGTTGGGCAGACAGACAACGCCGATATCGACAAGCCCCGATCGCAGAACCTGTTCTACCTCTGGATAATCATGATATTCCTGCAAACTCACCGCAATGGCGGGGAACCTCTGGCGAAATTTGGCAATTACTTCCGGCAGAATATGGGTAGCAGCACTGCGAAAAGAAGCCACCCGGACTATCCCGCCCCGCAACCCCTTGGCTCGATCGACAATCTCCTTAATCTCGCTCAGTAATCCCAAAATCTGCCTTGCCTGAGCCGTAACTTCTTCACCGCCGGGGGTAAGACTGGATTTCCGCCGATCCCGCTTGAATAAAATCACGCCTAATTCTTCTTCGAGGGAAGCGATCGCATGACTAATCCCCGATTGAGATATTCCCAGTTGTAGGGCAGCTTCGCTAAAGGTTCCCCAGTCAGCCACGGCTACTAAGGCTCGGAGTTGGGGCAGTTTCAGATGCAGGTCAGAATTAGCCAGCATAATTCTCAATATTTCTCAATAACTCTCAATTATCTATTAATTTTACTCATGGTAGTGATACTAATTTCCTTTTGCCCTTTGGGGAAGAACTCCCTAGGCTAAGAAGACGATAAGACTTGATAAAGTTGGGGTTGTCCGATGCCGCAGAGTAAATTAAATAAATTCACTAGTAAGTTCACTAGTAAAGTTCAGGGCAAATTTTTCCAATCTCAGCCCTTTGGTTTGGGACTATTAATAATTGTCATGGTGATCTGGGGTAGTACCTTTCCCTTGATGAAAGATGCCATCGATACCCTTGAACCTGCTGCCCTTGCTGCCTCCCGGTTCTCGATCGCTGCCCTCGCCCTCTTACCTTTCTTGGGTCGCCTATATCCCCAGTTGCTTTGGGATGGAGCAGTTTTAGGTGGACTATTTTTCCTGACTATGTTCACCCAGCTCAAAGGACTAGAAACAATTCCCGCCAACCGTGCTGCCTTTATCTGTGGCTTCAATGTCGTCCTAGTTCCCCTCTTGGCTCCCGCCTTCTATCGCTGGTTTGGGTCCAGGCCATCCCCCCTATCCAGAGGAATCAAGTTCCAGAAATGGACAGCAGCCCTCTTTGCTCTGGCGGGATTAGGCATTATGTTTGGTGGTGCAGCTAGTTGGAGTAGCGGAGATATATGGATGCTGCTCTGCGCCCTAGCTTTTGCCTTGCACTTGTTATACCTAGAGTTAATTAGCCATCGGCATCGAGTCACTGCCATTACAGGAGTGCAACTATTATTCGTAGCGGGACTGAGCTTAATTTGGGCGGCTCCTATTCTCAAAGCTCAAGGAGGCGAAATTACAAATAATTGGTGGTTATTGGTCTATCTCGGTTTAGTGGTTAGTGTTTTTAGTACCTCCATGCAAATGGTTGCCCAACGCCTAGTTTCTGCCCCAGACACAGCCCTCATGTGTACCCTAGAGCCAGTTTTTGCCACGGTTTTTGCCTTTTTCTTGTTGGGAGAGCAGATGAATATGCAAGGATGGTTAGGAGCGATCGTGATTGTGGCTGCCATGCTCCAAAGTCAAGGGATTTTGCCGATTTTGTTCGATCGAGCCTTTCGCTCCCAAAGCTAAAAATCTGCATTCTCTGGGAACCGAGGAAAGGGAATCACATCCCGGATATTGCCCATCCCGGTCATGAACTGCACCAAGCGCTCAAAGCCCAACCCAAACCCAGCGTGGGGAACTGTGCCGTAGCGACGTAGATCTAGATACCACCAGAGATCTGCCGGATCCATGCCCTGCTGAATAATTCGCCGTTCCAACACATCTAGCCTTTCTTCCCGTTGGGAACCACCGATGATTTCCCCAATATTGGGAGCCAAGACATCCATGGCAGCTACGGTTTTTTCGTCCTCATCAAGACGCATGTAAAAGGCTTTAATTTCGACGGGATAATTAGTGAGAATTACGGGTTTTTTGAATACTTCTTCAGCCAAGTAACGCTCGTGTTCTGATTGCAAGTCTAAGCCCCAATTCACCGGAAATTCAAAGGTTTTATCAGCTTTTTGCAGGATAGCGATCGCTTCGGTATAGGTCAATCTTTCAAACTGATTATTAATAATATTTTCTGCCGTGGCTAAGACGGTTTTATCAATACGTTCTTGGAAAAATTCCATATCTGCTTGGCAATGATCTAGCACGTACTTGAATACATACTTTAAGAAATCTTCGGCCAAATCCATATTCCCTTGCAGATTACAAAAAGCCATTTCTGGCTCTACCATCCAAAATTCGGCTAAGTGGCGAGAAGTGTTAGAGTTTTCGGCTCGGAATGTGGGGCCAAAGGTATAAACATCTCGAAAAGCCATTGCCATTACTTCTGCCTGAAGCTGCCCACTCACGGTTAGATATGCCTTTTTGCCAAAGAAATCTTGAGTAAAGTCTACTTTTTGATCTGCTGTTTGGGGTAATTTCTGTAAATCTAAACTAGTGACGGTAAATAGTTCCCCTGCTCCTTCGCAATCGTTGGCGGTAATGATGGGGGCGTGGATCCAGAGGAAACCCCGTTCTTGGAAAAATTGATGAATCGCTGCTGCACAGGCATTCCGTACCCGAAACACTGCCGACAGGGTATTAGTTCTGGCTCGCAGATGCCCGATCGATCTCAGAAATTCAAAGGAATGACGCTTTTTCTGGAGGGGATAGGTTTCGGGGTCAGCTTCCCCAAATACGGTAATGCTGGCTGCCCGGAGTTCGATGCGTTGCCCTTTGCCTTGAGAAGTCACCAGAGTTCCCACCACTTCTACGGAGGCTCCGGTATTAATTTTTTTGATCACCACTTCATAATCTGGCAGATCGGCGTTAATGACTACTTGCAGGTTTGCCATGAAGGAACCATCGTTGAGTTCCATAAAACTAAAGCCCTTGGATTCCCGCTTGGTGCGTACCCAGCCCTGGACTGTCACCTGTTCATCGGGTTGTCCTTGCTGGAGAATATCAATAATGCGTTTGGCTCGATCGCTAGTCATAAATTCCCTGAAACTCCTAGTAGTTATCTGCTGTTGATTATAAACTATATTTCTACTTCATCATTTAATGGAGGATGCCACCCTCCACCAATCCACAGACGGCGAGCAGTAACGATCGCACCATCATTATGTTTATCGTCATTCAAATCTAATCGATCACAAGTTGCCCGACCAATTGAGGTTTTACCCTTGATTTTTAATTTATCATTTGTCCAGATAAAATGATCATTCCACCTATCTAAACGAGGGTTAAATAACACAACAGAAACTAAAGAATTAGGATCAACTCCTTCTGTAAAATTATAACGATAGCCATTACATCTTTGACAAGCTAAAGCTAAATTATCAAGATTGTCTGAACCACCTAAAGAACGAGGTTTAATATGATCAATTTCAAACCTTGCTGCACCTGCTTCTTCAGACGAATGGCAATATTCACATAAATAATTAGCTCTGTCTCGAACCTGCTGACGAATTTGTTTAGAAATAGACATGTTTAAGCAGACTCGGCAATAACTTTAGCATTTAATAATGTAAAAATCCGATCAAGTTCAAGGATTCCTCTCAACTCATAATCTTCTTCTGAAGTTAATTCTAAGTCTCTTTTTTTCTCATTCAAAAACTCAAGGCGATCTTGTAAATCATCATTAAATTTGAACAAATATAAATTGCGAACTAGTTTCATTTGTATTCCAGAATCGATGAAAAAAGATGGTTGAATCATAAGTTGAGCATCCATTTTTTTGTCCTCATATTTTTTGTTTAAAAATATTTTAGCAATCGTTTTTTATGGCATTTGTTGGATAATTTCTATGGTTTTGATGCTGACAGTGCAAACTCTTTGGAGTAAATCGATTACTTGTTCTTTGTAGTCGGCAAATTTGTAGGTATGGAAAAGCTGGGCGATCGTGGGGTCTTTGGGTTTCTTTTCTTTGTATTGATCGAGAATCCATTCTAGGGCGGAACGGTTACCGAGTTTATATTCCCAAGCTAGGGCAGGAACTCCGACTAGTTGAGTGTTTTCATCTAAGCTAATCATACCCTTGATTTTATCGGCTTTGAGTTTGGCTTTGGGGTTGTCTTTGGTGGCGATTTCGACTCGTTGGAGTCTGTAGGGTTCGATCGTTTCATAGTTGAGATGCAAGTCCATTAGGGCTTTACCCCATGTTGTCCATTGATGGAAGTTTTCATAAAAAGGCAACCGGGGAAATTCTCGTTTGAGGTTGAGTTCGTATTTGGTGCGGTAGTGGGGATGATGCAGAACGGCGTAGGTGTAGTGAAAAATATTTTCTTTGGTAATTTCTGAATCTTTGTAGTGGGTTTGGAATTGGGTTAAGCCCCAGTCGGTAATGTTATCAATGCGATCGCCATTTTCATCATAACGATAAAGCGGCAGACATTGTGAACCACCTTGAGGTAATAAATCAGGGATATAACTAGTTAATAAACAAAAAAATGGAATTTCCGAGCCAGCTTTTGTCCATATTACATTGTTATTGCAATGGGATTTTTGGAAAATATTAGATAGCTGATAAGTTCTTCCGTTAAAATGTTTATCAAAATAAAGATATCGCTTTACGTAAGGTCGATACAAAGCTTGAAAAATTTGAGACTCTTCAAAAGACTTAGATATTTTACGCTTTATATATTGAACTGTATCAGCGTCCCATTTGATATCAAACTCTCTCGTAGTTTTATTAGTTAACTGCTCCATATAAGCATCAATAAGATACTTCACTTTCTCAATCACAGCATCTTTCGAGAAATCATAAACCCATTCATCTCTTTGAGTTTTCACCCCTGCCGAAAAAAGTTTAAAAACTGCCTCTTCAGATTTTCCTGCCTTAACTTCCTTATCTACCAACGGCAAAAAACTATCGAAATCATTATCCGTTAAATTAATCCAATTTCCCTTACTGTCAGGATTAATATTCTCAAACGGAATCTCCTCAAACCTAGTCCCCGCAATCCAATCTAGCTTCGCCTCCTTCCCCTGCAACCCCTGCAACGAAAAATAAGAAATCCTCGCTTCACTCATTCCCAAAACCTCTTTATTGGATAGGCATCTAGTTTTTTATCTGCACTTACCAAAACAATCGATCGTCTTATTGCTTGGGCTACTATCATTCGATCGAAAGGATCTTTATGCTCACGCAGAAGAGGCAAACCAATATAAATCTCAGTATCAGTAAAGTCAAATGGTAAAATGTGAATATCTAACTCTGTTAAAATTTGTGGTAAGTTTGCAAAATCAATATCTATATTTAGCTTGCCAACACTAATCTTAATTGCCATCTCCCAGATAGAAATAATGCTGATAAACAAATCATCCCCATCTTCGATAATTGTCTTAGCGTTCTTTGATAACTTAGCATCATCATTAAGAAACCAAATTAAAGTATGAGTATCTAGCAACATTTACATATATTCCTTCATTTCTTCTAATGGTTCATCAAAATCATCAGACATCCAGATTTTACCTTTTAGGGTTCCAGCTTGGCGCTTCTTTTTTTGCGGCACTTCTGCATCAGGTGTCACTGTTTGAGTAGTAGATTCAGAATTACTCTCCAAATTACTCTCTGATTGTTTACTAATTAAATATTCTGCATAGTGCAGAACCTCAACTTTGAGTGAATCTGGCATACTTTTAAAAGCCTTGAGCAATTCCTCATCCAAAGAAATCGTTTCGCTAGATTCTTGAGTCTTTTCAATAGTATTCACCATTACTTTTGCTCCTTATTGACTTTCACTAAAAACATTATAGCAACACCAGTTTTGATATCAAACACATTCCCAGTCGTATCACCACTACGAATATCACCCCCCAAATCCACAATATAAACTCGATCGAACTCCTGAGAAACCACCTTGCGAAAACCATCAAAAGTTTTGCCATCAATGAACGATCGATTAGTGATAAACGCTACTAAACCCTGACTACCTAGGCGATCGCTTGCCCACCGATAAAACCTTGTATACATATCATAAACAGCAATTTGATTTTGCGCCGTTCCCTTCTTAATGTAAGTTGCCTTAATCTGTTGATCAATTTCTTCATATTTACGATTAGCATTATCCTGATTAAAATTATCTTGCCAAGCATTGTACGGAGGATTGCCAATAATCACAGAAATATTACGAGAATTTTGTTCATTAATCCGTGCCGTATTCTGCACACTCATCGCAAGCATATTAAGCTGAAAACCGTGACCAGTAGAACTCTCCAGCGTATCCACCAAACAAATATTCTGAAACTCCTCATACCTGCCCATCTTCTGAGCATAGGTAAACTCAATATTCAAATTCGCAATATAGTAGGGCAGAATTGCCATCTCATTACAATGGATTTCATGCTTATATTTATGCTCCAATTTATGGGCAGGTAAATACTCAATCAACTCTGTAATATAGGTTCCCGTTCCCGTACAAGGATCAAGAATTTCCACCCCTTCATCTGATAGCAACTTGCCAAAATGTTTATGTACCAAATGATCCGCACTCTCGATCATAAACCGGACAATTTCATTCGGTGTATACACAATTCCCAATCGATCGGCCGCCTTCGGATTATAAGCCTTGTAAAAATTCTCGTAGAGTGCCTTTAAGAACTTTTGCTTCTCATGATGATTTGCTATATTTTCCGAACTCCGGCGAATCACCGCATAGTAATACTCAATACTTTTTAACGTATTCCGGCGGGTTGTCCCTGTAAAAAACGTCTCGATCATCGCCGACAATTCACGGGCAATATTGTTTTCTCGATGAAACTGCGACTCATGGAAAATATTGGTAAAAATATCCTCCGTGAGAATATGCTGAATCAACATTTCATGCACATCAAAAATAGTAATTTCTGGATTGATCGACTGCCGACACACAGCTAAAAAAGTATTCCGTCGATCGCGAAACTCTTGATTCTCCTGTTCGGCAACTTGAATCGACTCCCGCAATTTATCCAGAATACTGGGAATATCTTCCTTAAACTTAGTAATGGCAGTCCGAAAATCCCGCACCTCTGGACGTTCATAGTCTACAAATATGTTGAGCAATCGATCGAGCTCCTCCGCCTCCCCCATCGACACCCGCCCTATCTCCCGACTATTTTGGATTAAGACCGCATTCTGGGAATCCTCGAACAAAATATTTTCATCAGGATAACCACTGTTAAGCTTTTTCTCAATTTCTAGATCGAGTTTGTCATAGGTATCTTTACTCTCCCACCAGCCATGATCTAGCCGAATCGCATCCTTAATCGTGCCATCAGGCTTCACCGTTTTATTAAACCTAGTCTTAAAATCTAGTTCAGGAACAAGCAAATAATTGCGAGGCTTGCAATAATCATTCAACAAGCGCTCAAAAGCATTCCGAATACTGGTTTCGTTCTTCGAGCCACCATAGCGAATAATTCTTTCTACCTCAGCTTGGTACTGTGTCACCAAAAATCTAGACATCCTCAACTCCTGAAATAGCAAAAAAGCCTAACTACTTAGTAGTCATCTGGTTGATTATAACAAGCACTATCTAATGATGGGGCGATCGCAAGGCAACTAAACCCTAGAACGATTATGCCCTATGCTAAAACAACAGCATGAGAAGAGGGGGAAGCTATGCAGTTATTTTCTAGAACCAAACAAAAACAGAAATCTGTGCGGGTGATGATTCGATCGCAGAATGGCAGATTTTTTATGCCGGGAATGGGGCTGTGGCACTCCTACTGGCGAGACCCCTACCATTTACTGTTAGCAATTCCTTGGCAAGGATTTATTTGCCTGAGCGCCCTCCTCTACCTGACTATTAATCTTGTTTTTGCCATTGCCTATCTCGTGGGTGATGATAATATTGCCAATGCCCAACCCGGTTCTTTCTTTGATGCCTTTTTCTTCAGCGTCCAGACCTTTGCCTCGATCGGCTATGGCGCCATGTATCCCCAGACCAGCTATGCGAATACTTGCGTCACCCTAGAGGCATTCACTTCCCTCGTCAGCATTGCCATGTTAACGGGGTTAGCCTTCGCCCGCTTCTCTCACCCCACCACCCGTGTTCTCTTCAGTCGAGTCGCCGTCATCACCACCCACGAAGGAATTCCCACTCTCATCTTTCGGGCTGCCAACCAACGCCACAATCATATTTTAGAAGCGCAGTTACGAGTTTATTTGATTCGAGAAGAAGTCAGTGCCGAAGGTAAGTTTGTCTTGAAAATTCATGACCTTGAACTAGTTAGAAGTCGGAGTCCCAGCTTTATTGCAACTTGGATGGTAATGCACCCGATTAATGAATCTAGCCCCCTCTATGGCATGACTGCCGAATCTTTATTAGCTACCAAAAGTGTGATCACGATTTCCCTCAGTGGTCTGGATGAAACCCTCGCTCAAATGGTTCACGCCCGCCACCTTTATACTGCCGAAGAAATTCTTTGGAATCAACAATTTGTCGATATTATTTACCGTACCAGCGATGGACAACGCTATATTGATTACAGTTATTTTCATGAAGTAGAAGAAATAGCATAAATTATTAGCTTTTCAGATAGCCTCTAAGGAAAGAATTTATAAATGTCTTTTCTATGTAAGAATCTTGTGAAAATCAATTCATTCTCAACCACTTCAATCCCTAGACGATAGTTACCCAAACGAATTCGATAGAGATTTTCATATCCTTGGAGTTTTTTGAGATTATTAATTTGGGCTAAATTCTCAGCTTGTTTGCAATTCAGAATAATTTGCTTGAGTCTTGACAAAAGATTGCGATCTTTTATTAGCTTCAAATCTTTTTCAAACTTAGATTCAAACTTAATGTTCACAATCAATCACCGTCAAGAATCTTAAATATATCTTCTTCGGAAACAAAGTCATTTTCTCGCCCCTCAAGAATTGCATTTGCTAAACCGACTTCCTCTAGAGCTTCTTGAATTATTTCAGAAAACAAATCTTTTCTTGTCTTAATCAAATCAACTAAAATCTCAGTCAGAATTTCTTTTGTTTTTTCGTCACTGATTGATAATTCCATCTCTAACTCCTCGATCGTATTCATGAAAAACTTGAATGCTTTAATTGTATCTAGAGTAGAACTAAATTATCTCGATGAATTACGGTTTCTGCACCCATGTAGCCGAGAATTTGGGGAATGTCGATCGAGCGTTGTCCCTGAATTTGATGCAACTCCTCACTGCCATAATTAACTAAACCCCTTGCCACTTCTTCTCCCAAGGGATCACATAGTTGTACCGCTTCACCGGGGAGAAACTCTCCTTCGACTTTAATGATGCCTGCTGCCAAGAGCGATTTTCCTTTATCAATAATGGCTTGTACTGCTCCTTGGTCTAGATGAATTTTGCCAAGGGGAACTAAGCCGTGGGCGATCCAGCGTTTGCGGGCATTGCCGATCGAGGGCTGGGGCAGAAACTGCGTGCCAAGGGGTTCTCCTTGAAGGATTTTAAGAATATTTTGAGGATACTTGCCCTCGGTGATCACCGTACGGACTCCGGCACTAGTTGCTGTGGTCGCTGCATTGATTTTCGTCACCATGCCCCCTGTCCCCCAACTGGAGCCACTATCCCCCACTTCTACCTGTTCCGTTACCGCCGCAATATCACTTACGGAAATAATGGGTTCCGCATCGGGGTTCGATCGAGGATCCGCCGAATAGAGTCGATCGACATCTGTGAGCAGAAATAACCAATCCGCCTCAATCAAACTTGCTACCATCGCCGACAAACTATCATTGTCCCCAAACCGGAGTTCCTCGGTAGATACCGTATCATTTTCGTTAATGATGGGAATTACCCCCAGTTGTAATAGCTCTTGAAAAGTATTGGAAATATTCACATAGCAACTACGCTGAACAAAATCTCGGCGAGTGAGCAGTACTTGGGCGATCGTCTGCCCTAGGGAACTAAACAAATCATCATAGACCCGCATTAATCTGCCCTGCCCCACCGCCGCCACCGCTTGCTTCAGAGAAAGAGTCTTCGGGCGAGTTTTTAGCCCCAATCGTGTCCGTCCCACCCCCACCGCCCCAGAGGAAACTAACACCACCTGATAACCCATCTGGCGCAACTCACTAAGGGTTTCCACCAGACTGGCGATCGTCGAGAGGGCTAGCTGTCCCGTGACTGGGTGAGTGAGGCTAGAAGTCCCAATTTTAATAACTAGGGTTTGGAGAGTCGGCATAGATGGTCATTAAGTATATTTGTTCAAGTATTCAAGGATATTAATTCTAGTTTATTGCATAGGAGAAAGCACCAATACCCTATAGGTGGATATCAGCGCTTTCTCAATATTATAGTAGTTTTATAAGTAGGGTCTTTATATCTGCTGACCCCATTTGTATCTTTTAATACTATGCCAGATTAATTGACAGGAGAAACACTTTTTTATATTTTCTTTACATTTATTTATTTGGCAAATATCTAAGTAAATATTCGGATAAGCGTTTATAGTTGGTTAGGTATAGATTTCGGAAAATGCCTTGGCTGATATTTTGTTTATCTCAGTGCTTATCTTAGTTTTGGTGGTTGATGTAAAGGAACGCCCAAATTCATAGAGAGCCAGACTTCTAGATTTCTTAAAGAGGGAGAATTTAGGTGCTTAGCCATGATCGGCTCTACCCAAATCGTGAATAAACCTAGGCGGTTGCCAGCAATCACATCAGTAAAGAGGCGATCGCCTACCATGGCTACCTGATGGGCGGGGAGATTCATGGCAGTGAGAGCTTGGCGTAATTTTCGGCGGGAAGGTTTTCCGGCTCCGTGGAGGTAGGGCAAATTCAAGGAATCGGCGATCGTCCTGATCCGACTTTGATGGAGATTATTGCTAACTAGCCAAATATCCACCGTCTGCCGAATTTGCGTCACCCATTCCACCAATTCCCCAGAGGCAAAACTGCGCTTAAAGGGAACAAGAGTATCATCCACATCCAAAATCAGCCCCTGCAATTGATGCTCTGCCAAGATTTGGGGCGTGAGGGATAAAATAGACCCCCCCAAAATTAGGTCTGGTTGTAAATACTTACGCCATACAGACTGATCCCGGTGGCTGGAGTTGGGGCTTAAACTGGGTTCGGAGTTATTCATTGGGGACTTGCGGGGGACTTGATTAGGGACTTGATTGAGGGCTAGGAGCAGATTGAACCCCGTCTCTTTGCTGGCGGATAGCGAGGGCGGCGGCATCGTGTTCTTCGTAGGTTCTGCTAAACACATGACTGCCATCGTAGCGAGCCACAAAAAATAGGTATTCAGTTTGTTGAGGTTTAAGGGTCGCTTGGAGACTAGCTATACCGGGGCTGGCGATCGCCGTCGGTGGTAAACCCGGATTCATGTAAGTATTGTAAGGATTCGGAGTTCTAACTTGGTTAAGGGTCAAGGGCTGGTCTGCCGTTTGTTTAATCCCCAGACCATACTCCACCGTGGGGTCGGTTTCTAGATTCATACCCCGGCGTAAGCGCTCTAGGAAAATCCCGGCAATCACTGGTCTCTCACTGGAGATCACGGCTTCTTTTTCCACAATACTGGCAAGTTTCACCCATTCCAGAAAACTTAATTGCGTTTGTCCCTGTTCATAGATGGGCAAGGCGACGGTTTGAAACTGCGCCAGCATCTGCTCAACCACTTTTTCTGGAGTAATTCCATCCTTGGATAGTTGGTAGGTATCGGGGTAGAGAAATCCTTCTAGGTGGGGTAAATCCTCTGGGAGCCACGGAAATTTGTCTCTGGGAATTTGGTTGCTAGCTTGGATGAAATCAGCCGCCGAGAAAAATCCTTGGGCTTCAAAATACTCTGCCATCTGTTGCCGAGACCAACCTTCAGGAATCGTGTAGCTGGTTTCCACGATCGTCCCCTGCCAAATTTTTTGGGCGATCGTCGGCAGAGAATCCGTAGGTGACACAGTATAGGTTCCCGATTGGAAATCACCCTGCTTATCCTGAAATTTCAGCACTTGATACCAAATCCGCCACGCCGTACTAGAGCGAATTACTCCTGCTGCCTGGAGATCATTACCAATTTGCTGGCTGCCCGTTCCCGGTGAGACTTCAATCTCAATTTCTGTGGGTTGATCAGCCACAACTTCTGTCAAGACTGGGGCGCTTACCCAACTCCACCAAGCCCAACCCTGCCAAGCCCCTATTCCCAGCACCGCCGGAACTAGGAGCCATCCATAAATCCAATTTCCAACACGTTGTACAGACTTAGCCATGAATTACTATGTCAAAAGTTATTATGTTAAAAGTTACTCGATCGTTAATTAATCAAACGAATCAAAGTAATCAATATTGTTAATAATTCTAATTGCTGATCCCCATCTACAAGTCGGGTAATTAGCAAGAATTTTTAAGGTTTTAGAATTAGTGAAGATGCAACAACACTTTAAGTCTTAGGTGATTTAGAGATTATTTTATTTTTCAAACCCTCATCTTAGCACACAACTAGTTCCTCGCTGAGAAGACATCTTTTGTTTAAGATAGTGGATAGGGCATGATCTAAAGATTAATCTACAGATTCCCCAAATTAATTAAATTAGGTGTTAGAAAATTCATGCAGGTGGAATACGACCTAGTAATTGCGGGGGGAAGCTATGCGGCTCGCTATGGGGCGGGACTGGCTAGACAACAAGGGGCGAGAGTCGCTTTGGTGGAGCGATCGAAAGTACGAATGCAACCTTTTTTTCCCCTAGGGGCGATTTCCCAAAGGGAAGGCTATGCCAACGAGTCAATTAATTTAGCATCTCCAACAGCACAGGATTTAGGGACTCTCTTAGAACAATATCAAAAATTTATAGAACTCCTGCCAGAGGAATTGAGCTTGAGGGGGCTGAGTAGTTTGGGGGTAGATGTGATTGTGGGACAGGGAGAATTTCAACGGCTGGAGTCGGGGTCTCGACGGAATCAAAATCCTCAAAAAAATTCTCAAACAATTGGTTTCCGGGTCGGGCAGCGACTACTTCGATCGCACCACTATCTATTAGCACCAGAATTAATCCCTGTACTGCCAGAAATTCCCGGTTTGCCAACTGTAAATTATCTAACGTTGGCGGATTTAATAGCGGCGGATTTGAGGGGAAACAATTCAGAGAGTCTAGAGCAATTAAAAAAGCAATTGGCAGCCCAATCTTGGCTAGTTATGGGCAACCCTTACCAAGGAGCCGAAATTAGTCAGATTTTGCAGCAATCGGGAAAGACCGTTACCCTGATTAGTCCCAAAGTTCAATTCCTGCCCCAAGAGGAGCCGATCGCCAATTATCTAATCCAAGGGCAGCTAGAAGCTCAAGGGATTCGGTTAATTACCAATAGTCCGGTGAAATTAATCAGGCAAATTGATGGGCAACAATGGGTACAGGCGGGCGATCGAGCGATCGAAGCCGAACAAATACTCCTCTGTTCTCAACAAGTACCCTCTACCCAAAACCTGAACCTTGAGGTTGCTGGGGTGCAAACTACTAAAAAAGGAATTGTCACCAATCAATATCTGCAAACTACCAATACTCGGATCTACGCCTACAATCACCCCTTCACCGCAGAATCTGCCCAGCAAATCCGCACCCTCCTCAAAAACATCCTGATCCAGCCTCTGTTTCCAGTATCTAGCCCATCGGGGAAACTGACTTATACCAAGCCCTCCTTGGCGAGAATTGGTATGACGGAACGGGAAGCTAGACAAAAGTATAAGAAACGAGTGATCACCTTGCGGGAATACGTCAAAGACCAGCCCCTAGCGCAGATCAGAGAAGATTTAACCGGATTTTGTCAACTGGTGGTACAGCCTAATGGGGTAATTTTGGGGGCGACGATCGTGGGTGATCAAGCTACAGAATTAATTTCTCTTGTTAGCCTTGCCATGCGATCGCATCTCCGAGTTGCTGACCTTGCCCAATTGCCAGAAGTTAACTGCTCCCTGCTCCAACGCACCGCTGCCCAATGGCTCGATCGCCAGTCTAAGTTTTATCACCTCTGGCAGGAAGTTAAAAACAAATTTCGGGTAGGGGAGTTCTTCTAATCAGTTATCAGTTATCAGTTATCAGTTATCAGTTATCAGGGAAGGAGGTAAGGGGAGATAAAGGGAGGTAAAGGAGGTAGAGTTATCAGTTATCAATTAGAAAAAATTGATTAAACATCTTCCCTGTTTACTGTTTACTGTTTACTGTTCACTGTTAAGTAGCCTTGGAAAAGGAAATCTTGATCAACTGCCTCTAGGGTAACTCTTTCTAGCTCCAGAGCTTCCGTCATAAATTTTAAGCCCAGATCACCTACCGGGGCATACCCTGCACCACCGATAATTTTGGGAGCAATAAACGCCCAGATTTTTTGAACCACGCCTTGGGCGATCGCCTGCGCCCCCAGATTGCCTCCACATTCCCACAACACCGAGGCACAACCCCGTTCGTAGAGATTAGCCATAACTCCACGGGGAGTTAAATTTTCTAAATCAATGATTTCTACTCCTTGAGCGAGGAGGCTCGATCGTAACTGAGGATTAGTTCCCGGTGCGGTGAAGACAAGGGTTTTAGCAATAGTTTGATCCCACAAAGGAGTCACAGCAGGCAAATCTAGACTCCGGCTCATGACTACTCGGAGGGGATTGTGGTCAGCGACTCCGTGGGTTGTCAACTGGGGATGATCACGGCGCAGAGTATTCCCCCCGATAATCACTGCATCACAGGTGGCTCGGAGATGATGCACCCGTTGCCTGGCAACTGCACCCGTTACCCAACTACTATGCCCCGTACTAGTGGCAATCTTCCCGTCTAGGGTCATGGCATACTTGAAAATCCCCAAGGGTAAATGATGCAGGACTCGATGGCAAAAGGCTTCATTTAATTCCTGACAGGCAGCTTCAGCAATGCCCACCACCACTTCTATTCCAGCTTGGCGTAGTCGATCGATCCCCCCGCCCTGCACCCGAGGATCCGGATCCACCATCCCTACCACCACTTTTTTTACCCCTGCCCCGATCAAAGCCTCAGTACAAGGAGGAGTCCTGCCATAATGATTACAAGGTTCCAGATTTACATACACCGTAGCCCCTGCCGCCTCGGCTCCTGCTTCCCGGAGGGCAAAAACTTCTGCGTGGGGTTGTCCTGCTCCCGGATGGAAACCTGACCCAATAATCTGTCCATTTTTCACCACTACTGACCCCACCAAGGGATTGGGACTAGTTTTTCCCAAGGCTTTTTTGGCTAAATCTAAGCAACGGTGCATGAGGGATTCGTCATCAAGATTGATCATCGAATTTCTTAACAAGAATTTTTCAATAAGAATTTTTCAATAACTTTGGCACAAAACTCAGGGGGTTCTGAGCGTTAGAATAGATGAGTTATTAATTTTCTCCTCACCTTGGAACTCTCTAACCTCTGGCTTTATCTTACACCACCCCTTGCGGGGGCAATTATTGGCTACTTCACCAACGATCTAGCCATTAAAATGCTGTTTCGTCCCTACAAGCCAATCTACCTAGGCAAATATCAACTGCCCTTTACTCCCGGACTGATTCCCGGCAGTCAGGAACGCTTGGCCCTACGGATCTCTGACACCATCATGGGTGCTTTGCTCACCCCCAGCGAACTCGAAGGAATTGCCCGGAGACTGTTACAAACTGAGCGAGTCCAAGCTGCTATCCTCTGGCTACTCCAGTCGGCACTCAATCAAGTGAAGATTGATAAAGAACAAAAAACAGCAAGAATTTTGGGGGGAATTCTCCGGGATTTGGTAGGGGAGTCGCTGCCGAGATTGCTGAAGGTGTTGGCTCGGCGGGAAGATTTTCTGGAAGCGCAGGTAAATCAGATTTTTGATCAGGTGCTACTGGAACTTAGTCTCAACCCAGCGCAGGCGGGTAAATTGTCAGAATGGCTCCTAGAGGTGGTGTTTCCCCCAGAGGTGCTACGGCAGGCGGTGATTGAGTTTTTGACCGATCGCAATATTCAGGTGATTGATGAAGTGTTTCGAGAAAAATCTAGCGGCACTTATTGGGTAGTGGCTAATCTGTTTGGGTTGCGGAATTCTTTGGTGCGCCTACGAACTTATTGTCTTGACGAGCGGGATGCAAGCAATGCCAAGATTTTGGAGTTAATTACGATCCTGAAGATTGGCGATCGCCTACAAGAATGGCTACAGACTCTATCTCTGCAAAATCTGCCCATGTCCACGGTGCGTCAACTCCGCAAAACCACCCGGGAAGCAATTCGCAACTATCTCCAAGAAAAAGGTACAGACCTCCTCCAAGGTTTGAGTCAATCTGTGGAGTGGGATGGCTTGGCAAGTTTGATCCTAAATCGTCTACAAACTTCGGAAACTGTCACCACTTCTTTGGGGGTAGTTAGTCAAGAGTTAGCCCTAGTTCTGGAGCGATATCTAGAGCAGGATTTAGAAAAAATTGTGGCTAAAGCAATTCCGATTTTGTCTATTGATCAGGTAATTATCGATCGAGTCAAGGCAACTTCCCCGGCTGATTTAGAAAGTAATATTCAAGCGATCGTCAAAAGTGAACTGCAAGCGATCGTCAATCTTGGGGGAATTTTAGGTTTAGTAGTAGGCTTAATTCAAACTGTATTATTACTAATCCAAGGTATTTGATGAAATAGATGATATGAAAATCTTAAAATTGACGGCGAGAAAAAATTAGGGTAGCGATCGCTAGCAGTAATAATGTATAAACCAATCCGTAAAAACCATCAGTAAAAATATTTCCCACGCTTGGGAGAACTCCATAGACGGCAGTATTTTTGATATCTAGTCTTGATAGATCAGGAAGAATTATATAGAGAGCTTGGGCGATCGATTCTAGTTGCGGATTCTGAGAAAGTTTCCCCACCTCGACTAAATCACGGGTGTAATTCCCCATCAAATAAATTCCTACACTTAGCAAAATTCCCAGTAATGGACTAGTGAAAACTCCAAATAAAATCGCTACCGCCACAATCAGGCTAACTTGAAAAAACAAATAACCTACTGCTAATAAAATATTTCCTAAAGGATAACTAATATTGTAAAAATTCAATAAAATGAGGTAAATAATAGTCATAGATGCTATTAACACCGCCATCACGCCAGATAAGCCTAAGTGTTTACCTAGGATAAATTCCCAACGACTAATAGGTTTAGGAATCAAGACAAGAATAGTTTTCTTTTCAATTTCTTTATTCACCAAACTTGTACCAACAAAAATTGCAACTAAAACTCCAATAATATTGATAGTTGCTAACCCAAAATCAATACTAATTTTTGCTTCTTGAGCAGCAGCCAAATCTGGTAATAGCCGGAGGGCAACCACCATTACTAGGGCAAAGAAACCAATTACATAGAGAATCCGATCGCGAATGACCTCCCGGAATACATTGAGAGTGACAGCCCAAATTCTTCTCATACTCATGAATTTCTCCTTACTTCTTCGATCGATCGACATTCTATTTTACTAGGAGAAGTCCCTTCAGGCACTACGGAGTTAGGTAAGTTATTAATAAAAGGTTCTACAAAAGTCTCTATAGGCAGTTCTGTGGATGGCTCTGTAAATGGCTCTGTAAATGGCTCGCTCGATCGCCGAATTTCGCAATTACTGACAAAACTAATCTTTCCCGCCCCCGCCCTAGGCCCCTGCCACTCGGTAATCAGGGTCAAAAGATAACCATTATTCTCTGGGATAGCATTGGTTGTAAATTCCCATAGGTCATTCTCTTTAGTATTGGGGGTTATAGACAAAATATTAGGATTTTCAGGTAAGAATTCCTGCCAAATTTCCCCAATCCATTGTTCTCGATTAGTCGGCTCCAATAATGACTCAATTGTTTGCCAAGATTGATTATTTAATCTTTCTTCAACCACTGTAACCACAGACTCTAAGGCTAATTCTCCTCTAGATTTAGGTGCTGGCAAAAATGGCAATTTATTCACGAAAATACTATTCCTGAAATCTTCTCTCACCAAGACTGGATAGTTCTTAATTATATCATCAACTACTATAAAGAACTGCATCCAACAGCTAATTAGTAAATGCACTGCCAACTGAGTAAAAAGCCTCTGGCGAATAGCGACAGTAGGTATTTGAAACTGCAACTTGGAATTTGTAAATTCATTAATTGTCATAATTAAAATTACGACCAAAGGCAAAGTCACCCATAGTTCTGGTTGAAACAAATCTTCTAAAATATAGCCAAAGACAAATATGCAGATGAGAACTGACATAATCCAAAAGTTGAGTAGAAAAGAGCCGATTCTGATGGGTTTCTCATTTAATCCCCAAGCAGTTCCCAACAAGAAAAACATCCAGCCACAGGCAATAATTGCTCTATTGGTAAATTCAGTAGTTAATAACCCCAGTACTAAGGAATAAATACTCAAAAGAATTAAAGTCTGGTAGGAAAATATGATCGGTGGCTTGAGAGATTTTTCTAGCCACTTCCAAAAATCTAGGAGTTTCTTTCTTAAAAAGTCGTTAATTGTTTGCATATCTTAGTTTTGACTTAGGAGAATTGGAGAAACCGGAGAAAGACAAGAATACCAATACTTATATTAGTTAATAGTGTAGATAAAAAAATCGCAAACAGCTCTCCAGTAAAAGTAAAAATGGGCTTATATTCCATACCTTGTTTAGTAACACTAGGAATTCCCGGTGAAAAGTTTTGGAGGAGATTTTGTAATGTCCGCATCATAATGAATTTTATAGTTACAGTTCCCACACTCACGATTACAAACAGCCAAAATAAGTCCAGATAGAAGCCGTCATATTCCTGATTAAAAGGGCGACTAAAAAACAGAATATTAATTAAATTTAGTTCTCTAGTTTGAGAGATGAATGGTCTAATTATAAAAAAAAGCATCCACCAAATTACAATATTAAATAGATTTAGAGTTCTGGCATATTCGATCGATATTTTTCTGCCAACTCGTAATTGTTGGTAAAACAAAAATGTATCCCAAGCTATCGCAATAATTAAGTATAGAGACTGCCAAATAATTACTGGTAAGATAATCAAGTAAAACATAGAAATTTAATCTTAGATATTATGACAAGGAATGGGATTGGGATTCGCACTGCTAGTATCCGCCCGGAACGGTTGGAGGGGCAAATCCATGTTTATGATGGCAAGGGTAAGGGAAAATCTCAGGCAGCGTTGGGGGTAGTATTACGATCGATTGGTTTGGGCATTGATGGGGACGGGGAAGAAACTCCCAGTCGGGTGATGTTGTTGCGGTTCCTCAAGGGCGTGGGGCGTACCTACGATGAAGATGCGGCGATCGAGGCTCTCCAGAGAGGATTTCCCCATCTAATTGATCATATCCGCACAGGTCGAGCTTCCTATTTTAATAAAGATGAGATTACCAAGTTTGATGCCAAAGAGGCCCGGCGGGGCTGGGATATTGCCAAGGGAGCGATCGCCTCAGAGCTTTATTCAGTGATTGTCCTTGATGAACTCAACCCAGTGCTGGATTTGGGTTTACTGCCCCTAGAGGAAGTGATTAAAACCCTGAAGCATAAGCCCCCCGGTATTGAAGTAATTGTTACAGGTCGAGGCACACCGCCGGAATTATTAGAAATTACCGACCTCCATAGTGAATCTGTCCCCCACCAACATCCAGAGGCGCGGGCGCAAGGTATTGAAGGAATTGAAATCTACACCGGGGCGGGGAAAGGCAAATCTACCAATGCCCTAGGCAAGGCTCTCCAAGCGATCGGCAAAGGTATTAGTAGTGATAAATCTCACCGGGTGCTGATTATGCAATGGCTGAAGGGAGGCGATGGCTACACGGAAGATGCGGCGATCGCTGCCCTCCGAAAATCCTATCCGGCTCTGGTAGATCATCATCGCTGTGGTCGGGATGCCATTGTCTGGCGGGGACAACAACAGGAGATCGATCGCATTGAAGCGGAACGAGGCTGGGAAATTGCCAAGGTTGCCATCGCTTCTGGTTTGTACAAAACGATTATCCTTGATGAACTGAATCCCACAGTGGATTTGGAGCTACTAGATGGGGAGGCGATCGTCCAAGTTTTACTCCGCAAACCCAAGGATACAGAGATTATCATCACGGGTCGCTGTCTCAAAAATCCCCCCTATTTCAACCTTGCTAGTGTTCATTCTGAGATGATCTGTCATAAACATTACGCCGATCGAGGGGTAGACCTGAAACGGGGTGTAGATTTCTAGGGCAGAGTAAAGAGGGCGCAAAGCCTTACGCCCCTACGAATTTATGGTACGACTTTAACTAAGTCACGCCCCTAAATTTTTTGCAATATAACTATTTTGGATTGATTTTAGATTGATTTTGGATTAATTAACCTTAACTATGAATTTACATACCCCTCTTTATCACTACTGGACAGGAGTTTTACCAAAAGAATTATGCGAGCTGATTATTAACCTCTATGACCCGATCGAGAGAACCACAGGCACGATCGGTATTCCCTCTCCCGGAGCCAAAGGCAAAGTTATGGAGCAGTATCGGAATAGTTCTGTGTCTGGTATCGGTGAACCCCACTGGCTCTACGGTATTGCCAACTACTATATGCAACTAGCAAACCAAGAAACTTTTCACTACGAGATCAAATCAACTCAGGCTCTCCAATACTCAGTCTATGGAGAAGGGCAGCAGTATGTGTGGCATCGGGATAGTGGAAATTCTCCCGGTCAGAATGGCTTGATTAGAAAGCTGAGTATGAGTATCCAACTTAATGATCCAGCTACTTACCAAGGGGGAGAGTTTCAAATCCAAAATTTTGCTGACTTAGTTTTGGAACCAGAGGAATTCAAGCCCCAAGGCAGTATTATCGTTTTCCCTAGTATGCTGCTCCATCGAGTCGCTCCAGTAACTCAAGGGGTACGGCGATCGCTAGTTGCTTGGTTTATGGGTGAGCCTTTCCGTTAATTGTGTGTAGATTGTATGGATTGTGTAGATTGTGTTGCCTAATCTGGGTTAGCTCTCTCATAACTGGATTTTATTGCTTGATCGTAATTGCTTGATCGCAATATCTAGGAATGTATCTGCCCCTGTTAACAAAGACGGGGAGCTTGACTATGAAAGACTTGAGCCTCTATCAATACCAGTTTTCTCCATGAATAATCCTATTCTTACCAAGACAGCTTTACGTAATATCTTTACAAAACATCTTTACAAAACATTAAGGCAAACTGCGGAAAACTTAACATTTTTGCTTCCTAAGATGGTTAGAGCAACATATCTTGAGCTTGTGCTTTCCTTATTCTGTAGGGGCTTGAGGAATATATTGTTGATTTACTTATCACCTGGTTATTTCAATATAAGTAAATCTGATGTTAATTTTGCTTTACAAAACTAAATAAAGAAGTTAATGTATATTCAGGTGAGGAAAACAACACCTTACCGTAAACAAACAAAGCCATCATAAACAAATGACAACAACAATCCAACAACGCGAACAAAATAGCGTGTGGGAAAGATTTTGTAACTGGGTAACCAGCACCGACAACCGCCTGTATGTAGGCTGGTTCGGCGTCATCATGATCCCAACCCTGCTCACCGCTACCACCTGCTTCATCATCGCCTTCATCGCTGCTCCTCCTGTGGACATCGACGG
>JAIMKT010000121.1:500-8445 GCA_020692245.1 Microcoleus sp. GA_180221_E-2-1-MAG-45_12 | reverse complement strand
TAAGAGATACAACGCTGCTAAGAGGGCATCCCGTTCAGGAATGTGGGAACCGTAGCCAATCCCCCCCGATTCTTCCCCGCCGAGGAGGACTTGATGGGAGAGCATTCGATCGGCAATATATTTGTAGCCAATGGGCGTTTCATAGACGGGTAAATTATGGAGGGCAGCAACCTTGGGGATCAAGTCAGAACCGCTAATAGTTTTCACCACTTCCCCCGTCAAGCCTCGATGGGCAGCGAGATGATCGATGAGAATTGGGATCAAAATTTGGGAACTGAGGAAATTCCCCTCACTGTCTACGGCAGCAATGCGATCGCTATCCCCATCAAAGACAAAGCCCACGGCTACACCCTTATTCCCGGCGTGTTTATGGCTGCGTATCACTCGAAACAGTTGGGATAGGTAACGGGGTAGAGGTTCCGGCGCACCACCCCCAAAGAGCGGGTCTCGATCGGGATGCAACTCCTGCACCGACACATCCAAAACTTGAGTTAAACCCCCGGCGGCGGCTCCGTGCATGACATCGGCAAATACTGTCACCCGTCCCGATCGAATCGCCTCTTGAATCAAGGGCAGGTCAACTTTGGCTGCAATGCCCTGACAATAGCTCTGCCAAGGATCAAACATCTGAATGGGAGTCACTTGCTCTGGCTGGGGATAGGTGGGGAATTGTTGAATCAGAGCTTCGATTTCTTGGGTAACTTCACCGGGAACAGAGCCGCCGAAAGCTCCCTTCACTTTCAATCCAGAGTAGCCACCGGGGTTATGACTAGCAGTGATCACTAAGGCTCCAAGGGCATTTTCCTGTTTGGCTGCCCAACTAAAAGCGGGGGTGGGGGCAAAGGTTTCCGTGAGCAGAACTTCAAAACCGATCGCTTGCAGACTTTCCGCCGTCTTCTGGGCAAAATCTTCTGACAAAAACCGTCGATCGTGTCCCACAATAATTTTGTTACTACCCGTACTCTCTCCGTAGAATTTCTTGAGGATCATGGCAGCAGCAGGAGCCGCGATCGCTAACCGGGCAAAGGTAAAATCATCCGCAATCAAACCCCGCCAGCCATCCGTCCCAAATTTGATGGGCCTTACTTGTAAATTATTTTCCATAGTTACCTTTTATCTTGTGCATATTTAGGTTTGAAATTTAGTCTTGAAATTTAGTTTTAACGAGACTACGTAATGCTTCGTTTATCTGGGGAGAAAATGTACAGAGAAGGGGGGCTGAGAAAAACTATTTGCAAGCTCATTTATGAAGTAATGTAAATACATTTGTAAAGTTATTTGTAGAGTTACTAGTTGATGCTACAAGTTTATGGATCAGGAGAATTTGCCAACTGGTCATTCTGGTCATTAAGTTGGGAGAGGATCGATCGTATAGTACCCCGCTCAATGTAGGGCCAGCCCCCAGACTCCTCAATATCTTTTAGTAAACTGTAGAGAAACTGCCGATTACTGGGTAGAGCCTGCTGAAAATGTCCTTCTCGGATTTGCCGATGACACTGCTCCAGCGATCGAAGAATCGCTAATAAATCGATAATTTCCCCCTGATACTCCACTGCCAAAGTTGATATCTCCCTAGACAAAGACTCCAACTTAGCTGCCAACTCCTTTGACCCGACTTTTCTCTGATAATTCATCAATTAGTTCATTAATTATTGCAGATTAATTATTTCACCAATAGTTCATCGATGGATAATAGGACAACGCCTTGTACAATATATACCTGATCCCCTGCAATCAATTTGTCCCAAAATATAAAATGGGTATCTAAAAAAATATGAACGATCGAGGTGAAAAATGAAGTATCGAGCTATTGTAGTAGCTTTTTTAATATTTTGCTTTGGTTTCCTGTCTGCCTGTAGTGAAGCCCCAGCCAATGCCAACGAGCCTCTAACCTACGACCAAATTCGTGGCACCGGGTTAGCCAACAACTGTCCCCAACTCGAAGAAGGTCGGGGTTCCATCACCCTAGACTCTGGCAAATCCTATCAACTAATTGAGTTATGCCTACAACCAACTTCTTTCTTTGTCAAGGAAGAACCCGTGAACAAGCGTCAAGAAGCCGAATATATTCGCGGCAAACTGCTGACCAGATACACTTCTAGTCTTGACCAGATTAGTGGCGATTTGAAATTTCAGCCCGATGGTAGTCTAACTTTTACAGAAAAAGCAGGTATCGACTTCCAAGCCATTACGGTTCAACTTCCCGGCGGCGAAAGAGTTCCTTTCCTATTTACCATCAAAAATTTAGTTGCGAGTACTCTTAACCCCATTACCAAAATCAATACTTCTACAGACTTTGAAGGTACTTTTAGCGTGCCTTCCTACCGGGGTTCTGTGTTTCTTGATCCCAAGGGTCGGGGTGTGGCGGCTGGCTATGACAATGCTGTAGCTTTACCTTCCCAAGCAGATAGCAAAGAATTGGCTAGAGCTAATGGCAAAAGAGTGGAACTAATTCCGGGCAGAATTTCCCTGCAAGTTGCTAAAGTTAACAACGAAACAGGAGAAGTAGCTGGAGTATTTGAAAGCGAGCAGCCTTCTGATACTGACCTCGGAGCCGCAGATCCCAAGGAAGTCAAAATCCGGGGAGTATTCTACGGGAGAATCGAATCTTTATAAGCTGTTTTTTATAAGCTGAATTAAATCTCAATTTTTTTGGGGTTGCCCACAGAGTAGGCTCTATTCTGAAGCAATCCCTTTGTTTTTGATATTATTTGATTGAAGATAGATTTACCCTACAACCTTGTTTAGAATAAATTAAGGTGGGCAAGGCTATTACATCATCAATAGTAGATAAAACTTTATTTTGTATAGGTTTCATAGCTGATAGTTACACTATTCTGTTTGAGAGGAGAAAAAATCATGGTTGCTGTCCCAGTTAAAACTTATACGCCTGAAGAATATCTGGAACTGGAAGTCACCTCAACAACTCGTAATGAATATCGTGATGGAGAAATAATTCCTATGGCTGGCGGTACTCCTACTCATAATGAGCTTATTGGAGCTTTAACAGTAATTCTGCGGTTAGCTCTCAAGGGTAAACCTTTGCAAGTATTTGTCACAGATCAACGGCTGTGGATTCCCGATCGCACTATCCATACTTACCCTGATGTGATGGTAGTTCCCCGTCCAATTTTGTTGCAGGAAGGGCGCAAAGATAGCGTGATTCAACCGATTTTTATTGCGGAAATATTATCTAGTTCCACCAAAAATAATGACCGGGGTGAAAAGTTTGCGGACTATCGGACAATTCCTAGTTTTCAAGAATATTTGTTAGTTGATCAGACTAAGCCTCATGTGGAGCAATATATTAAACAAGGGGCAAATCAATGGTTATTTACGGAGTTCGATCGCCTCGAAGACCGAGTTACTTTACCGTCTTTAGGCATGGAGTTAAGCTTGGCAGATTTGTATGCAGAGGTTGAGTTTTAAAATTACTTTAAAATTATCTTGAAATTACTTTGAAATTATTTTGAGATTATCTTGAAACTTGCTTCTAAGAATATTTAGCTTCTAAAAAATATTAAGTAAAACTATCTTTCTTACCAACTAGCCAGTAGGTACACATTTCCCCTTTCCCTTTTAACTGAACTAGACCCCGTTCCTCGATTTCATAGTCTGGCTGCAAAATTTTGGACACTTTAGAACATAGCTGAATTCGCCCCGGCATTCCATGGGATTCCATCCGACTAGCAATATTCACCGTATCACCCCAGAGATCATAAATATATTTTCTCGTGCCAATGACCCCCGCCACCACTGGCCCGGAGCTAATACCAATGCGGAGCTGGAAAGGTTGTCCTTCAGTGCTAAATTTACTCATAACATAGCCCATATCAAGAGCCATGTTCGCGATCGCTTGAGCGTGGTCAGCACGAGGCAGGGGCAATCCCCCCACTACCATGTAGGCATCACCAATAGTTTTAATTTTCTCTAGGTTATAAAATTCCGCCAAGGCATCGAAGGCAGAAAAAATTTGGTTCAAGAGATCAACTAGATTGTGGGCAGAGATTTTGGCAGTTATTTCCGTAAAGCCAACGATATCAGCAAACAAAACCGTAACCTCAGTAAAACCATCGGCAATGCTTCCTTGGTCTTCTTTGAGGCGGAGGGCGATCGACTCTGGCAAAATATTTAGGAGGAGTTTTTCTGATTTGTCTTGCTCTAATTGGAGGTCTTGTTTGGCAATTTCGCTATATTTTCGTAAGACAAAATTTTCTCTTAAGGCGGCAAATAAAGTCCGCATAGTATAGGATGCCATCAATGTACAACCAGCACCCATACTGTGAGCAAAGAAATCATAACGAACCCCGCTCAGGGTGAATACTTCATTGACAGGAAATATAGAGATAGATAGCAGTAATAATAGATAGGAAATACCATAGAAAATCAGATTGATTCTATTAGGCAAATATATTAAGCCCCCATTGAGAAATATGAGAACCAAATAAAAGCTCATACCCGCTGTGTTTTGCCAAAGATTGATTACAAATCCATAGCCCAGCATATTTACTAAAAATAAATAGCCCCATACCAATACAGTTGAGTTGCGAGGATTTTTCTTGATAAGAATTAAGATGATGAGGGAAATCACAAAATGGCTGATGTGGAGACAAGCTTGGATAAATTCAGCCCGGGGAGGAAGTTGGAGATTGGGGATGCCCGCTAACAAAATAATGTTGGGAATAACCCCGATCCATACAAAGATTAATATGCGCTGATGATTAATTGCCGCCATCTCCTGAAAAAATTCACTGCGCCATTCTTCAGGAAGCTTGGGGATATAAGTGAGCCATCGCCAAATTGGTTTGAGCATTATTAACAAATTAATCCAGAAATATAGAAATATAAAATATAGAGGTGAGCTTAATTCCCTTTCTTGATGACATTTTCATCGATCGCATGGCACTTGCCCACAGGAAATTCCGCAAAACTTTATCCAGATTTGTATCATTATCCAATACGAAACTAGCGAAAACCTGATGTTGGAGATTTTAATATCCATATTTAGGCTAACGGATGGTATGATTTACGCAAACAAATAATGCTGGAAATGTAGGTGGGGTAAGAGCTTGAAGGATTCTATTAGTATTTCTTTGTGCATGATTGTCAAGAATGAGGCGGCAAATCTGCCTAGTTGTCTAGCGAGTGTGCGGGAGGTGGTGGATGAGATGGTGGTGCTGGATACGGGTTCCACAGATGCCACGGTCGCGATCGCCCAGAGTTATGGAGCGCAGGTCTATCATTTTCCTTGGGGGCATGACTTTTCTCAAGCTAGAAATGAGGCTCTCAAATATGTTCACGGAGCATGGGTCTTGGTGTTGGATGCCGATGAAGTCCTTGCCCCAGAGATCATTCCCTACCTCGAAGAAGTAGTGAAGGAAGAACAAAATTTAGTGGTGAACCTCCTCCGCCATGAGCTAGGTGCGGAAGATGCTCCCTATTCAGAAATTTCTCGCCTATTTCGCCGCCATCCCCAGCTTTATTTCACCCATCCTTACCACGCTTCCATCGATGAAAGTGCGATCGCCCTCCTTGCAGAAGAACCCTACTGGAAAATTATCTCTATTCCCCTGGTAGCCCTCCGCCACACTGGTTATCAGCCGGGAATAATTGCCCAACGTCAAAAGCTGTCTACGGCAAAAGCCCTGATGGAGAGTTATCTGGCTATTCACCCAGAGGATGCCTACACCCAGAATAAGTTAGGGGCGTTGTATCTGCAAATTGGGGAACAGGAAAAGGGAATTAAACTGCTGCAACAGGCGATCGCCACCCCCGGTTTACAAGCTCCTTTGTTATTTGAAATTAATTACCATCTGGGTAATGCCTATGCCTATTTGGGTAATAACAATCAAGCGGCAGCCCACTACCAAGCGGCTCTAGAACAGCAGGTAATGCTCCAGATTAAGCTCCCGGTCTATCACAATCTGGGGATTCTGCTCTTGGATGGGGGCGACCTCGAAACAGCCAAGTCTGCCTTTGAAATTGTCGTCAAAATTGATCCCGGTTTTGCCCAAGGTTACTATCATCTGGGGGTGGCGTTGAAGCTTTTGGATAATTACGAGGCGGCGATCGCCTGTTATCAGCAAGCAATTAATCTCCAACCAGATTATCCCGATGCCTACCAGAGTTTGGGGGTGTTATTACTCCTCAGTGGGC
This sequence comes from Microcoleus sp. GA_180221_E-2-1-MAG-45_12, assembly GCA_020692245.1. GTDB lineage: Bacteria > Cyanobacteriota > Cyanobacteriia > Cyanobacteriales > JAAUUE01 > JAAUUE01. Next base: position 2,289 of record JAIMKT010000121.1, on the reverse strand, counting down.
AGATTGATTCTAGTATGCAAGCCTTTAGTCGGGCGATCGCTCTCCACCAGCCCCACAATCCTGAAGCTGCCAAACGCATTCAAGAAGAGTTAGCTTCGATGGGTTTTGATCCCGCCCGGTATGGTTAGAAATAATTTAGTTTGAAGCGGGTTGATAGCGGTTTAATAGCAGGTTAATATAGCCTTTAATCACTACCTTGAAAAATCTGATTTGCTGTCAAATTTAACTCTGGAAAAGTTGGTGAAACTATTCTTTCATCACCTCTAAATAAATTGACTCGATATTCCCCATCAAGCAATTCATGCACTAAGATCGCTGGCTGTTTTGGATCGCCGATGAACCTTTTGCCACCTAATCCCAAATAATCCACAATCCAATATTCAGGGATACCTATTTCTTCGTAATCTTTTACCTTAGTTAAATAATCAACTCGCCAATTGGTACTCACTACTTCGATCGCTAAAGGAATCGATGCACCTTGAGTCACCGTTGAAGTCTTGTTCCAAAATGGCTCATTAACCAAATTAGGACGATTTAAAATTAAAACATCTGGGGAATAAGCCGACTCAGCATCAATAGGCTTAATTAATACAGTTTTAGGAATCCTATAGGGCAGATTGAGGCGTAGATATTCAGCCGTAAATTTTTCAGCCAAAAAACTAGTAATATCTTCATGCTCTCCTACTGGTTGTGTCATCTCAACAATCACTCCATTCTGTAATTCATAAAATTTCCCCTCTGGTTTCCATTCGGCAAATTCTGTAAAGGTCACTAATTGGATTTTATCTAGGGCTTGAACCATGATCTATCTACCTCCTAAGCAAACTAGCGATCGCTAATCTATTACATTATCTCATCACACACTAATTCTCTTGGCAGCGATCCTATCCTATCCAACATCAAACCATAAAGACAGAATGGACAAAACAGACAAAATAGACAAATTGTTTATAATAGAAGTAAAGGAGATATAGTTATGCAAATTGTTTCCGCAACAGAAGCCAAACAAGCCTTTGCCTCAGTCATTGACAAAGCTCAACGGGAACCTGTGATTATCCGCAAGCAAAACCGTGATGTTGCAGTTATTTTATCCATGGAAGATTATCAACGGATTACTCAGATCAACATTCAAGAATTTCAACAATTTAGGCAAAATCTAGGAGCTAAAGCCCAAAAACGAGGTTTGACTGAAGATAAATTAAATGAACTATTGAGTAATGATCGATAGTTCTATGCGTTTAGTTATTGATACAAATGTCTTGATTAGTGCTATTTTATCTCCTGATTCTGTTGCAGCAAGGGTTTTAAATTGGGGAGAAAATAATGCAAGTATTTTATATTCCACCGCCACTCTGACAGAACTTTTGTCTGTTCTAGGACGATCGAAGTTCTCTAAATACATCGACCCTGAGGATATTGATGGTTTAGCTAGGCGGATCAAAACTACGTGGTTTTTTGTAGAAATCATCCAGCAGATTAAATTGTGCCGAGATGCTCAGGATGATAAATTTATTGAATTGGCTCTAAATGGTGACGCTTCTCATCTAATTACTGGAGATAATGATTTACTCGTCTTACATCCGATTCAGAATATTTCGATTATTAACCCCCGTACTTTTTGGGATGAAATCATAAAATAAACTCACAAATTTTCCTAGGTTCCAGTTAGGCAGAGCCGACTCGATCGATGATGCTCTCCAGGGCGATCGCCATGTGTGTCCAGTGGGTTCCCCCTTGGGAGTAGACGATGTAGGGTTCTCGGATGGGGCCATCGGCAGAAAGCTCCGGG
>JAIMKT010000121.1:263-405 GCA_020692245.1 Microcoleus sp. GA_180221_E-2-1-MAG-45_12 | reverse complement strand
AGATTGTTTTTGCATGGCACTACAAAAGGCAATCATTTTTTCTGGGGAGCCGAGTTTAATTGCCACGATCGAATCCCCTCTAGGTGTAGTTGGGGGGGGAGTGACTGGATAACCCAATTGATCAAATACATAGCTAATTAAA
>JAIMKT010000121.1:0-199 GCA_020692245.1 Microcoleus sp. GA_180221_E-2-1-MAG-45_12 | reverse complement strand
GCAACTCAAACCCAGCCCCCAGAAAGCTACCTAGACCCGGAGCCGTTAATCGACAAGCTGCCTGCTCCACCAAATCTGCCCTGCCTGCCACGTAGCCCCCGGTGGTAATAATCGTCCCTCCCGGTGCTTTGATTAAAGATCCTGCCATCAGGTCTACCCCAACTTGGGTCGGCTCTTGCACCTCACTAAATTCTCCGTA
>JAIMKT010000019.1:55600-56615 GCA_020692245.1 Microcoleus sp. GA_180221_E-2-1-MAG-45_12 | reverse complement strand
GGAGCATTACTACCTCTACTACTACAGGTAATGGGGGAGCCGTTAATCTTGCTTCTCAGGGAAATATGACAACGGGGAATATAGATGCCTTCGCAACTACTGGTAATGGGGGAGCCATTAATTTCAATGCATCTCAAGGGGATATTACAGCCGTTCGATTTATTTCTAGAGGAAGTGGTGGGGGCAATGCCAGTGGAACTATTAATCTTAGTGCGGGAAACTTCATCCGAGTGACCGGTACTAGTACTCTTCCCTGCGCTACTGTTTTTAGTATCTGTAGTGCTGGACTGAGTGGTGCTAGTCCGGGGGCTATCACTATTCGTCATGGTGGTAGTACGAGTACACCTTTTACGATCGGCAACTCAGATACTAATGGCACAGCCGGAATAATTAATGCTGGGACTGGGGGAAATGTCCCGATCGTCACCACAGTTCCTGTCCCTCCTGCTATCAACTCCTATGGCACCAACGGAATTATCCGTATTATAACTACAGCTCCAGCTCCAGCTCCAGCTCCGGCTCCTCCTCTGGCACTGCTGTCTCTGCTAATTAACCCCACTGCACCCGCAACTCCAGCCCCAGTAATCGTTGGTACTCCCCCAGAACCAGAAATATCTCCAGTGATACCAATCCCCAGCCCCAGCCCATCTCCACTCCCAATTCCAATTCCAATTCCAATTCCAATTCCAATTCCAACTCCCAGCCCCAGTCCCAGTCTAATTCCAACTCCCAGTCCAATTCCAATTCCAACTCCCAGCCCAATTCCAACTCCCAGCCGTAATATCTTCCCAGAGATTAATCCTAATCCTCAAATCCCCCTGCGAACTTTAGATGTCTTAGAAACCTCAGAAACCCTTGCAATTATCACCAATCCCACCAATACCGAGATAGCAAATAGGCTTGGGGCTTTGGAAAGTTCTTTTCAAAATGAGTTCCAGCAATACCTAGGGATAAGTCCCCAATCTCCTGATGGCAGCGAAGCAAATTCTTTAGCAAATTCCAATCAAACAAGCAA